>NZ_SMKK01000079.1 GCF_004348425.1 Actinomadura sp. 7K507 | reverse complement strand
AAGGAGGGCCGGGTAGGGGCGGGGTCGACCAAGAAGAATCTTCGTTACGTTGCGTCCATTTAAAGTGACTCTGGGTAGCTAGACGCTGTACGTCGGACCGATCTGGAGGAACAAGGATGCATGTAGGGGTAAAGCTCGGCGTCAATCTGGCCGCCGTCGCGCTCGCGGGGGGCGCGCTCGGCGGTGTGGCCGCCGCTTCGCAGCCGCCGCCGAACCCGGGGCAGGACGAGCAGGGCACCGCCCAGCCTCGGCCCTCGCAGGAGGAAGGACACGGGCCGGGCGCCATCGAAGTGGGGCCCGAGGGCGCCGCCAAGGCGCTGGAACGGCTGAAGGAGCGGAACGCAGAGCGTGCGCGCTGGTGCAACGGCCGGGTTCTCCCGTCCAACGGGCTGAACGTCCGCAACGGGCCGGGCACCCGGTACAAGGTGGTCGACACCCTCGAGCACGGCAAGCACGTCACCACGAACTGGAACAGCATCCAGCGCAGGGACGGCTACCTGTGGGTGAAGCTCCGGCACAGCAGCCACTGGATCGCCGATTACAAGATCGGCCACGGCAACGGCAAGTGGTACATCGACTACCGCAACTGCTGACGGCCGCGCACCCTTCGCCTCGCCCCATCGCGCCGATGATGGGGCGGGGCGTTCAGCGTCCTGGGGCCGGGAGGTTCAGCTTGATCATGTAGGAGCTGGGGGCCGTGGGGACGTTGCCGCTCGCGCGGATGGCCAGGACGGCGATGAGCGCGGCGACGGCGAGGCCGACGACGGCGACGATCCCGGCGGCCACGTACTGGGAGCGGCGAGGCTCGTACGGGGAGCGGGGGCTCTTCATGCCCGCCAGGCTAGGGGCGCGCCGGGAGGCCCTCTCCGGCGTTAAGGCGGATTTAAGTTCCGGCTATGTCGATCCGGCGGCGGGCCGATCGACGCTCTGGCGAGAGCGGGATCGAGCGAGGAGGCCGGCATGAGGTTTCGGGCGACGCTGGAGCTGGGCGGTAGGACGGCGACCGGGATGGAGCCGGAGACGCGGCGCCGGCGGGTCGAGCAGGCCGTCGCGGAACTGCGGGAGGGACGCGACCGCTAGGTGCGGGAGTGGCGGCGGCGGACGAGGCGGCGGGAGCGGCGGGCCGGCGGCAGCCACTTGGTGCGGAACCAGATCTGCACCTGGGCCCCGCCGAGGACGCTGCGGTGGATGCGCAGGTAGCCGCCCGTGGACTCGGCGGCGCGGCGGGCGATGTCCAGGCCGAGGCCCGTGGAGCCGCCGCCGCTGCTGCCCCGTTTCAGCGCCGCGTCAGGGTCGGTGATGCCGGGGCCGGCGTCGGCGACGAGGATCCCGGTGACGCCCTGGCCCTGGTGGAGGGTGACGGCGAAGCCGGTGCCTTCGGAGGTGTGGCGGAAGATGTTGCCGAGCAGCGCGTCGACGGCCGCGGCGAGCTCGGTCCCCGGCACCGGGAGCGGCGCGGCGCCCTCGGCGCCGATCAGTTCGCAGGAGCGTCCCTCGTCCTCGGCGAGGACCGACCAGAACGAGACGCGGTCGCGCAGGACCTTGGCGGCGTCGCAGTTCCCCCGGCCGGTCGGGCGCCGGACGGTCCGGATGATCTGGTCGACCTCGTGCTCGATGCGGTCGACGGCCTCGCGGGTCTGGTCGGCGACGGGGCCTTCCCCGAGGGCCTCGGCGTTGAGGCGGAGCGCGGCGAGCGGGGTGCGCAGCCGGTGCGAGAGGTCGGCGGCCATCTCCCGTTCCGCGGACAGGAGCTGGACGACGTGGTCGGCCATCGCGTTGAACGCCAGCCCCGCCTCGACCAGCTCCGGCGGCCCGTCCGGTTCGATGCGCACCGACATCTCCCCGTCGCCGAACGCGCTGGCGGCCTCGGCGAGCCGGCGGGTGGAGCGGATCATCCGGTTGCCGAGCCAGACGGCGGCGGCGACGGACCCGGCGACGAGGGCGGCGGCGACGGTCGTCATGACGAGCCACGCCTGCCACACGCCGCGCGACAGGTCGTCGTCGGGCAGGAAGACCTCGACGACGGCGGTGCGGCCCGCGTCCAGCGACACCGGCTGCAGCAGCGCGTACCCGCCGTTCACGTGGGCGGTGTAGGCGCGTCCCCGCCGCCCGGCCTCGGCGACCTGCTCGGGGCTGGCGCCGAACTCGCCGTGGCCGTTCCTCGGGACGAGCCCGCCGTCCGGCATGTGCACGGTCATCCGTTTCGCTGCGCCCGCCTCGGTGCTGGCGACGGCCCGTTCGAGGGCGGCCGGGTCCTCGGTGACGACGAGGACGGGGCCGAGCGCGCTGGCCTGCCGTTCGGCGGCGGTGAGGGCACCGTCCCGGGCGATCTCCCGGACGGTCAGCGCGAGCGGGATGAGGAACGCCAGCGCGACCATCGAGGTGACCGCGAGGGACACCAGGGCGAGCGTCTTCCTCATGGTCTCGGATCGGGCTCGGCCAGTCGGACCCCGACGCCGCGGACCGTGTGCAGGTAGCGGGGGGCGGCGGCGGTCTCGCCGAGTTTGCGGCGGAGCCAGGACAGGTGGACGTCGATGGTCTGGTCGTCGCCGTACGCCTGCCGCCACACCTCGGCGAGGAGCTCGCGCCGCGCCACGACGCGTCCGGGTCGGGCGGCCAGGTAGGCGAGGAGGTCGAACTCGCGGCGGGTCAGTTCGAGGGGCTCGCCGTCCAGCATCGCCTCTCTGCGGTCCAGGTCGATGTGCAGGCCGCCGACGCTGAGCTCGGCGGTCGGCCCGGACCGCACGGACCTGCGCAGGACCGCCGCGAGCCGGGCGCTGAGATGCTCGATGGAGAACGGTTTGATGAGGTAGTCGTCGGCGCCGGCGTTCAGCAGCCGGACGATCTCGGGCTCGTCGTCGCGTGCGGTCGCGATGATGACGGGGACGTCGGAGATCCCGCGCAGCATCTTCAGCACCTCCGCGCCGTCGAGGTCGGGCAGCCCCAGGTCGAGCACGACGACGTCGGGCGGCGCCTGGGTGACCTCGCGCAGCGCGTCCATGGCCGTCCCGACGCTGCGCACGACGTGCGACCGCACACTCAGTTCCCGGATCAGGGCGGTCCGGACATTCGCGTCATCCTCGACCACCAGAACACTCGCCATGGCGGAACCGTATGCCACCATGTGCCCATGCGTCGCGCGATGTCGTATGTTGCCCCGTGGGCCGGGGTGACCGCGCTCGCGGTGACGCTCTCCTGGCTCGGAGTGCGCGGTGTCGTGCGCGGCGCGGTGTCGGAGAGGTCGGCGCCGCCGCCGATCGCCGGTCCGGTCATCCACTCCAGCCCGCCGACGAACATCGGCTCACCGACGTCCCGCCCGAGCCCGCCGGCGGACGAGGACGAGGGGCCGAGGCCGGCCAGGTCCGCGAAGGCGCCGCCCGCCGATCCGGAGCGGGAGACGAGGACCTCCGTCCCGAAGCCGGACGACAACGTGCGCAGCTACGTCACGCGCGGCGGCCGCGCCGTCCTGTCGGTCGAGAAGGACCGCGTGCGGCTGGTGTCGGCGACGCCCGACCCGGGCTACGAGACGCGGGTGACGCGGGCGGGGGGATGGCTCCGTGTCGACTTCCTCGGCGACGAGCGCTCCTCGTCGGTCGTCGCGACGTGGTCCGGCGGCGATCCGGCGGTCAAGGTCTACGAGTACTGACCGGTTCGCGGCCCCTGCGCCGCCCGGAGCGCGGTCAGCGCCCCGACGTGACGAACCGCTGCGGCTGGATGAACATCGCGGTGGCCTCCACCGTGACGCGCCCGTCCGGTCCGGCGATGCTCCCGGACGCCCAGATCTTGCGTCCCTCCAGGCGGCTGAACTTCGCCTCGATGAGGAGCGGGACGCCGAGCGGGGTGGGACGCCGGTAGCGCAGCTCCAGGGTCGCCGTCATGCCGGGCGTCCCGGAGACGGCCGCCGCCATGCCCAGGGCCTGGTCGAGCACCATGGCGGAGACGCCGCCGTGCACGTACGTCGGCGGCCCCTCGTAGAGGGGGCTGAGCGTGAACTCGCCGCGGACCGCGCCGTCCGGGGTGACGCCCAGGTCGACCGGTGGCGCGAACGGGTTGAGGGTGCCGGTGACCGGGTTGGCACTGTGCCGTTCCATGACGCCCGTGTGTTCCACCACGTACGGCGGGGCCTCGCTCCGCCCGACCGCGAGCCGCGCGGTCAGGGCCTCGACCTCGTCCGCCACCGCGGCGGCCTCGGCGGGGTCGGCTCCGGTGAGGATCGCCGCCTCCGCCAGCTCGCGCACCCTGGCGGCGAGGCCGGCCCGCGCCGCCACCTCGTCGTCGGCCAGCTGCTGCCGTTCCGCCGGCATCGCGCTCATACGCCCCTCCAAATTCCCGAACGTGATTCTAGGATGTGGGGCGGCATGGACCGGACGGCGGGGTCCCGCATGAAGATCGGCAGCGTGCCGATCAGCTGGGCCGGAGGCTGCCGAGGATCTTCTTGATCTCCGCCTTCGGCGCCGCGTCCGGGATGCCCTGGTCGGACAGCAGTATGAACACCGTCGTCTTGCCGGGCGCGACGCCGGGGACGGCGACCGTGTGCACGACCGCGGTGGGTGAGACGCACCGCCCCGTGCTCTTCACGACGATGTCGGCACGGACGTGCACGGCCTTCTTCCGCCCGGCCTTCACGGCCTCCGGGGCCCTCAGGGCGATCGACGGGGGCGGATCGCCCTCGACGGTGTAGGCGTTCGTCGCCCACTTCTTCGCGGCGTGCTCGGCGACGCCGGTCAGGCTGCCCTCGATGTACTGATTGAAGCCCGTGTGGGCGCGGGTGTACTCGTCGTCTCCGTCCTTGCAGCTGTCCTCGCGGAACACCGCGGCGGAGCTCATCATCGACTGCTGCTCGCCCGCGGCCGCCTCCCACCCGATGAGGACCGTGGAGGAAAGGATGCGCCACGAGGACGGGACGTCATAGGTCATGCCGTACTTGGCGCTGGTGACCGCGTCCCACCCCTTCACCTTCGGCGGGACGGTGCTGATCGGCTCCGGCTCCGGCGAGTCCGGCGGGCTGGCCGACACGTCGGCGCCGTCGCCGTCGCCGTCGCCGCCGTAGATCTGGTACGCGCCCCAGGAGAGGATGACCACCATCGCGACCGCGAAGGGGCCGATGAACATCAGCCAGATCAGAGGCCCGGACCCCACCGAACGGCCGCCGGCCGGATACGCGGCGTGTTCGCTGCCGGGCGTCGCCTCGGACGGCGGCATGCCCGGGATCGGAGGCGGCGACATCTCCGCCGGGGAGGGCGGGCCCGAGCCCGGCGGCGGGTCGCTCTGAAGCGGATCCCACCCCTGCCCCGGCAGCGGGTACGGGTTCCGCGACCCGCTGTCGCCGGGTCCCTTGTCACCCTTCATGATCGGGGACGGTAGCGCACCTGCGGCGGCGGACGGCACTCAGATAGGTTCGTGCGAGACCCCGTGAGCATTGAAGGACGAGGCCAGTGACGGACCAGCCCCCGCCGCCCGACCAGCCGCCGCCCTACCCGGGCTCCTACGGGCAGGCACCCGGGCAGCCTCCTTATGGCGCGCCGCCCGGAGGGCAGCCTCCCTACGGCGCCCCTCCGGGCGGGCAACCTCCCTACGGCGCACCGCCCGGGGGACAGCCGCCGCCCGGGGGTCCCTACGACCCGCGCTGGGGGTACGGCCCTCCCGGCGTCCCCTACGGCCCGCAGCAGCCCCCTGCCCAGGACACGACCTGGGCGGTCTTCTCCTACGTCGGGGTAATCCTGGTCGGCTTCCTCGCGCCGCTGATCATCTACCTGGTGAAGAAGAACACCGAGCCGTTCACCCGGTTCCACGCGGCCCAGGCCCTGAACTACCAGATCACGCTGCTGATCCACCTCCTGGCCGTCGCGGCCGTCTGCGTGCCGCCCGCCATCATCCTGGAGGCGTGGGCGTTCCTCGCCCTGCTGGCCCTGCCGTACCTCGAACTGCTGATCGGGCAGTGGGTGTTCCTCATCCTCGGCGCGGTGAAGTCGGGCAAGAGGCAGTACTACCGCTTCCCGACCTTCTTCTGCTTCCGGATGATCCGGTGACCCGGCCGGCCCGGTGACCCGGGATCCAGGGACTCAGAAGGCGCAGACCGCGGCGGTCGCGTCGTCGTGGACCTTGGCCCGCGGCCACCGGGCGGCCCGGGGATCGGTGCGCTCGATCTCCCGGTTCCGCTCGATCAGCTCGGCGGGTCCGGGGTCCGCCGCCAGCTCGGCAAGCCCGTCCCACCCGGTGACCCCGAACGTGTCCACGAGCCGCGTGGCGCCGTCGGTCAGCAGGCTCGCGCGGTCCAGCTCGCCCATCGGCACCGTTCCCGTGATCGCGGCCTCGGCCATCGCCGGATCGGCCGCGGCGTAGGACGGGCCGCCGGTGACCGCCTCCACGCCGCGCCGGCCGTCCAGCAACAGGGTCGAGTCCGCCAGCACCAGGTAGTCGACCCATTCGCCGCGCACCCGCAGGGCGAGGACCGTGGCCGCCGGCGTCGTGGGCGCCCGCAGGTCGCAGCTCTCCCGGTGGGACGCGGCGACGTCGGCGATCGCTCCGGCCAGCCGCGCCACCAGCGGCCGCTGCCCCGGCCGGTGCACCCCCTCGGGCGGCCCCACCGGCGGGCGGGCCTGCGGGCCGAGACCGTCCAGCATCCGCGCCAGCAGCCGGGTGCCGAGCGACCGCGCGTACCAGGCGGTCCCGTGCACGCATCCGAGGTCGGTGCCGAGCGGCAGCCCGCAGCCGTCGAGCACGACGACGGCGCCGGGGGCGGCGGCCACGAAATCCTCGTTGCCCCGCTCGGCGCTCCCCTGTTCCGTGGCCCACGTGACCTTCACAGCGACCATCCTTCCGACGCACGTCCGAGTAAGTATGGACGCGCCGGCAGGCCGCGCCGTTCAGACGAGGACGGCCCGGTCGTCCACGCGGGCCACGGCGCGGACCGGGGCGCCGTCCGCGCCGGCGAGGGCGATCGGGAAGAGCGACACCTCGATCGCGCAGCCCGCCTCCTGCGCCTCGACGACCCGGCCGAGCCCGGTGAGGTTCTCGGCGATCACCGCACCCGCCCCGCAGAGGACGCGGTGGACGGCCAGGGAGAAGTCCTCCGAACCCGGCGGTGGGGTGCGGTCGACGCTGAGCGCGTCGATCCCCACCGTCCGGACGCCGGCGGCGACGACCGACTCGGCGGTCTCGGGAGCGAGGTACGGATGGGCATGGTAGGCATCGGTCCCCCAGTGGCCGGCCCAGCCCGTCGCGATGAGCAGGACGGCACCGGGCGCGAGACCGCCCGGCAGCAGCTCCGGGCCGATGGGCGTGCGGGGCGGCAGTCCGCGGGCGTCCATGACGACCGCCGGGCCGGTGAAGCGGCTCAGCGGAAGCTCGTCAAGGCGCGGCAGCGCATCGTCGACGTGGAACGGGGCGTCCACGTGGGTGCCGGTCTGCGAGCCCATGTGCAGGCGCAGGACGTTCACACCGGCCTCCGCGACCGTCAGCGCGGGGACGGCCTCCACCTCGGGATCACCCGGGTAGACGGGCATGCCGGTGAGGATCGGCACCGAAAGGTCCAGCAGCTCAACGCCCATGAAAGCGATTATCTCCCCCGCACCGGCACCCGATAGCGTTGCGGCGTGTTGCCACATGTGACAGCCATCCGATACGTGACGCCGCTGCGTGAGGGCGGGTCGCTGCCGGGCATCGTCGAAGCCGGCGACCTCGGCACCTACGTCATGAAGTTCCACGGTGCCGGGCAGGGGCGCAAGGCCCTGATCGCCGAGGTGATCGCGGGCGAGCTGGCGCGGCGGCTCGGCTTCCGCGTCCCCGACCAGGTGCTCATCGACCTGGACCCGGCCATCGGACGGCACGAGCCCGACCCCGACGTGCAGGACCTGCTGAAGGCCAGCCCCGGCTGGAACCTCGGCGTCGACTTCCTGCCCGGGTCCCTCGGGTTCGACCCGCTGGGCTGGAAGCCCGACCCGGGGTTCGCGTCCCGGGTGCTGTGGTTCGACGCGTTCATCGGCAACGTCGACCGCAGCTGGCGCAACCCGAACATGCTGGTCTGGCACGGCGACCTGTGGCTGATCGACCACGGCGCGAGCCTCATCTTCCACCACGCCTGGTCGAACGCGGCGCGGCTGTTCTCCGGGCCGTACGACCTGGACGACCATGTCCTGACGCCGTACGCGAAGGAGCTGGACGCCGCCGAGGCGGAACTCGCCCCGAAGATCACCGAAGACCTGCTGCGCGAGGTGATCGGGCTCGTTCCCGACCGCTGGCTGGAGGGCGAGCCCGGCTTCGAGAGCCCCCAGGCCGTGCGCGACGCCTACCTCGGCGTCCTGCTGCCGCGCGCCGGGAAGCCGCGCGACTGGCTGCCCGCCACCGACGTCGGCGGGCACCGTCCCACCGCGGCGTCCAAGCGCGGCGGGAACCGCCCCGACTGGCTCGGGGGCGCACCATGAGCAACATCAGGACGGCGGCCGAACCCACGGTGTTCGAGTACGCGGCGCTGCGCGTCATCCCGCGCGTCGAGCGGGGCGAGGTCATGAACGTGGGCGTGGTGGTCTACTGCCGGGCGCTCGACTACCTCGGGTGCCGCACGCATCTGGACGAGCCGCGCCTCCTGGCGCTGGACCCGTCCCTGGATCTGGAGGGCGTGCGGTCGGCGCTCAAGGCCGTGGACGCCGTCTGCTGCGGCGGCGAGCACGCCGGCCAGGCCGCGAAGGAGTCCCCGGGCACCCGCTTCCGATGGCTGACCGCCCCCCGCAGCACGATCGTCCAGCCCGGCCCCGCCCACGCCGGCCTCACCCACGACCCAGAGGCAGAACTAGACCGCCTACTGAACCTCCTGGTGAGGTAGCAAAAGCCCGCATCCGCACGCGAGCGCGCTACCTGAGCTGGAAGCGAGCCGAAGGCGAAGCTTCCAGCGAAGATCGCGAAGCGATTCGCGCTCGCACTTTCACGATTCGCCCCCGAGCCGCCAGGCGAGGGGGCGAGGTCGTGAAAGCATAAATCACGTCCACTCCCAGCGGATGCCGTGGTAGCCGGCGGCCATGCCGAACTCGATGAAGTGGACGCTGTGGTAGCTGGACATGCGCAGGTCGGCCGAGTCCTTGAGGGCGGTGTTGCCGTCGGGACGCCACGTCCGGTAGCAGCGGGCGGGGAGCGTGGCCGGGTGGAACCGGACCTCGATGAGGAACTCGTGCTGCGGGGTGCGGAACCCGCGCCCTTCCTCGGTCACGGGCGGGCCCGTCTCGTCGAATCCGAAGCCGTACTCCAGCAGGTAGGTCTCGCCGCGGCCGAGTGCCCGGTCGAACAGCAGCTCGGCGGCGATGAGGCCGCTCGACTCGTCCATCCGGACGCGACCGAACCGGCAGCCGCGCGCGGTGCGCGAGGACGGCAGGACGCCCTGCGGGTGGTGGTAGACGGCGATCCAGCGGTCGACGCCGCGCTGCTGCGCCTGGAACACCGCCCGGGACCGGACCTCGCGCAGTTCCCGGCGGCGGCCGATGGTGTGCTGGTCGTGCAGGCTGAGGCCGGTGAGCTGCCGCTCGCCGCGGTCGCCGATCTCGTCGAGCAGGTCGCGGACGCCCGGCTCGGGGCACAGTTCCTCCACCGGCAGCCACGGCCCCGCGGGGCGCTCCGCGGTCGGCTTCAGCAGGGTGAGCAGCGAATGGCGCGGCAGTTCGAGGATGACTTCGAGGCCGCGGACGGCGCGCATCGAGTCGGCTCGCTCGGGGCGCGTCCGGCCGCGCTGCCAGTAGCTCAGCGTGGACAGGCTGACCGCGATGCCCTGTTCCTCAAGGCGGCGGCGCAGCGAGTCGAGGCTCAGGCCCCGGGCCTGGATGGCCGCGTGCAAGGCGACGTTGAAGGGACCGTACTGCAGCACCTGTAGGAGATCGTCTTCTGCGACACTCTGCACCGCTGGCCTCCGGATCTCGTCCGGCCGGCCCCCGCATGACGGCCTTGACTGCTGCGCTTGCGACTTCAGCGCTCACTGTAAGGCCCCGGGGGCCCGATTCCAACCGGCAATTTCCCACAACCACGCCCCAGCGCTAATGCCACTCCCATTCGATGCCGACGATTCCGCGCCGCACCGCCCCGGCCGCGAAGTTCGCGCTGCCGGACGTGCCGATCCACAGCTCGCCGAGCCGCTGCCGCGGCGACCGGGAGCTCTCGGCGGCGAAGCCGTAGCAGCGCGCGGGGAGCCGCTCGCCCGCGAACTGGATGATCGCCACGTAGTCGTGGACGGGGTGGGGGAAGCGCCGGTCGTAGCTGTCGTGCGCGGGTTCCCCGACGGGTCCCAGCTCGTACTCGACGACCGCGGTGTCGCCCGCCGACAGGACGCGGTCGAAGACCAGCTCGAACGCCATCAGCCCGCCGTCGGCGCGGATCCGCCCGGGGCGGCAGTACCGCACCTGCGCGAGGTCGGCGTTCCCGGCTCCGGCCTCGTGGACGCACACGACCCGGTCGATGTCGTCGCCCGCCGCGCGCAGGACGGTCCGCACCGACAGCGTCCAGGAGCGGCGGATGTCGTCGAGCCGGTACACGTCGTGGATGCTGAGCCGTTCGAGCCGGTGGTCCCCGGACCGGTCGAGCTGCCCGACGAGGCCGGCGTACCCGTCCGGGTCGGGCCACAGTTCCCGCACCGGGCGGCCGCGCTCGGCGGCGCCGGACGGGCCGGCCGCGCGGCCGGCGCGGCCGGCGGGCGCGGCGGGGGCGGGGTCGTCCAGCAGCTCGGTCAGGGCTCCCGGCGGCACCTGGAGGATCTCCTCCAGCGCCATCACGACGGGCCGCGAGCGCGGGCGGCTGCGGCCGCGCTGCCAGTAGCTGAGGGTGGCCACGCTGACGGTCAGGCCGCGGCGGCGGAGCCGGTGGCGGATCCGTTCCAGGGTCAGCCCGCTGGCCTGGATGGCCTGCCGTAATGCCCCGGCGAACTCCACGGGCGGATGGTACCTGGGTTGAATGCCTCAGAACAGGATCGACATGAAGGAACCGACCTCGGTGAATCCGACTCGCCGGTAGGCGGCCCGCGCCCGCGTGTTGTAGTCGTTGACGTACAGCGAGACGGTCGGCGCGACGCCGCGCAGCGCCTCCCGCACCACCGCGGACATTCCCGCCACGGAACGGCCCTCGCCCCGCAGCTCGGGCGGCACCCACACGCCCTGCACCTGGCAGGCCCGGGGGGTCACCGCGCCGATCTCGGCCTTGAACATGACGCGGCCGTCCTCGATGCGGGCGAAAGCGCGGCCGTCGCGGATCAGTTCGGCGACGCGTGCGCGGTAGAGCACTCCCCCGTCGCCGGCGTTGGGCGAGACCCCGACCTCTTCGGTGAACATCGCCACACAGGCCGGGTAGACGACGTCGAACTCCTCCATCCGGACCCGCCGGACACCGGTGTCGGGCGGCGCGTCGGGGACGGCGGAGGTGGCCATCACGGGCTGGTCCGTGCGGACGGCCCGGGGCGCCCCCCAGTACGGCGAGAGGATCTCCCACAGCTCGCCGACGGCTTCGACGGGCCCGACGATGGACGAGCAGCGGCGTCCCTGGGCGCGGGCCCGCTCGGCGAACGCGCGGACGGCCTCGGGCCCCGCCGCGACCGGGATGAGGTTCGCGCCGGAGTAGCACAGCGAGGCGAGGCGCCCGTCGTGCATGTAGCCCCACATCTGGGCGCCGAGACGGCGCGGGTCGAGCCCCGCGGCGTGCACGCGGGAACTGACGAACACGTTGGACACCGGGTCGGCGTCCAGGATCGCGAGGGCCTCCGCCCGGTGCCGGTCGTCCAGCACGCGCACCGGCATCGAGCCCAGCATGCGCACGGCTACCGGCTCCGCGACGGGGACGGCCCCCGTTCGGCCCTCACCACTGAAAGCACCACGTGGACAAGCCTATGTCGTCCGCGGTCCAAGCACCTCACGGGCTCGGGCATCACCGGCCGGAAACGGGCTTGGTGGGGGCGCGGCCGGAGGGGGAAGCCGATCCAGTCGCAGGACGCGGCGGGAGGCCCTGTCCCCGTCCTGCCGAAGGCGTGCCCGCCCGCCCCACGGGGTGGAGCGCGGCGGGCACGCCACGGTTCAGTGCGCTACGGGCGTCCGACCGGAAGGTCCTTGCCCGCGGGAGCCCCGGGAGCGGCCTTCAGCTGCACGGCCGTCGGGTCCGGGTCGTTGAGTTCCGGGACGGCCTTGCAGTAGGCGTCCGGGCCTCGGCGGGAGTCCGGCAGCGCGCCGGTGTCGAGGTACGCGGCGACCCTGTCGTCCAGGCACGCGTTGCCGTTGAGCGTGTTGGAGTGGGTCTTGCCGCCGACCTCGAACACCAGCCGCGAGGACGGGAAGACCTTGTGCATCTCCAGGCCGCCCTCGACCGGCGTCGCCGCGTCCTTGGTGGACTGGACGAGCAGCATGCCCGGCAGGTCCTTGCCGCCCTTCAGCTTCAGCCGCGGGCCCCCGTTGAAGGGCCAGAAGGCGACGGGCGCGTTGAACCAGACGTTGCCCCACGTCTCGAACTTGTAGCCCTGCCGGTGGAGCTTCGCCGCGTCGTGGTGCCACTTGCCCCAGTTGCGGGGCCACGGGGCGTCGGCGCCCTGGACGGCGAGGTAGACCGCGAAGTCGTTGTCCTGGCCGCCGGGGTTGAGGTAGGCGAGCAGGCCCGAGGGGTCCTCGTCGTTGATCCAGGCCGAGAGCGCCTCGGCGAACGGGATGTAGTAGCCGGTGTTGTACCCGGCGCTGAGCAGGATGTCGGTCAGCTCCGCCGGGCCGATCTCGCCGCCGATCGGCGACTTCTCCGCGGCGTCGAGCGCCTTGTAGTACTTGGCTCGGACGGCCTTCTCGGACGTGCCGAGATGGTAGACCGAGTCGTGTTCGGCGATCCAGGCGAACCAGAGGCGTATGTTGCGCTCGAACGCCTTGTCCTGTTCGAGCTGGCTCTTGTACCAGACGTTCTTCGGGTTGACGTTGCCGTCCATCACCATCCGCTGCACGCGCTCGGGGAAGAGCGTGGCGTAGGTGGCCCCGAGGTAGGTGCCGTAGGAGAAGCCGTACCAGTTGATCTTCTCCTGGCCGAGGGCGGCGCGGATCGTGTCGATGTCGCGCGCGGCGTCGGTGGTGCGCATGTGCGGCAGCATCCAGCCGAACTTCTTCTCGCAGTCCTGCGCGTACTTCTTCGACTTGGCGATCCACGCCAGTTCCTCGCGCCAGGAGTCCGGCACGTAGGCGGGGCGGATCGGGTCGTTGTAGTTCGGGTCGCAGGTCAGCGCGGGCTTGCTGGAGCCGACACCGCGCGGGTCGAAGCCGATGATGTCGTACTTGGCCGCGACGTCGGCGTGGCCGGTGCCGCCGATCCAGCGGGCGAGCGCGGGCGCGTACGCGAGGCCGGATCCGCCGGGCCCGCCCGGGTTCACGAACAGGACGCCCTTGTAGTTCTCCTCGTCGGTGTGCCTGAAGCGCGACACCGCGATGGAGATCTTGCGGCCGCCCGGCTCGCTGTAGTCGAGGGGCACCTCGACCTGGGCGCACTGGGCGTGGTTCATCGGGTCGTCGGGGCCGCTCACCTCGCATTCGCCCCAGTCGATCTCCTGGGCCGCGAGCGCGGCGGCGGCACCGGCGCCGGACGGGCCGGTGTCCGCGCTCGCGGGGACGACGGCGCCGGTGCCGCCGAACGTCACGGCCACTGCGGCCGCGACGAGAACGATCCTGTTCACTTGACCCCCTCAGATCGGCGGCTCCGGGGGCCCGGCTTCGGGACCGGAGGGGGAGCTGCGCCGATACGTAGCGGATGCGGATTGCGTGGAGATTGTCGGCACTTCGTCCCTCGGGGCGGCAAGGGCCGGGGTGACTGGATACGCAATCGTGACAAGATCATCGGAACTTCGTGATCGGCCGGGACGTTCCGCGTTCCGCGCGGGGGCGACCGGGCGGACGACCGGGAGCCGGGCATGCGAGCCGGGCATGCGAAAGGGCCCCGGGTTCGCCACCCGAGGCCCTGCGTGCGTTACGGCGTCAGCCGACCACGACGTCGGCGCCGGGGCCGGAGACCGAGCCGTCCTCGCCGATCTCGATGCCCATCTCGTCGGCGATGCGCATGGCCTCCTCGATCAGGGTCTCCACGATCTGCGCCTCGGGGACGGTCTTGACGACCTCCCCCTTGACGAAGATCTGGCCCTTGCCGTTGCCGGACGCGACGCCCAGGTCGGCCTCGCGCGCCTCACCCGGGCCGTTCACCACGCAGCCCATCACGGCGACGCGCAGCGGGACGGGGAAGTCCTTCAGCCCGGCGGTGACCTGCTCGGCGAGCGTGTACACGTCCACCTGCGCACGCCCGCACGACGGGCAGGACACGATCTCCAGCCCGCGCTCGCGCAGCCCGAGCGACTCCAGGATGGCCGAGCCGACCTTGACCTCCTCGACCGGAGGCGCCGAAAGCGACACCCGGATCGTGTCGCCGATCCCGGCGGCGAGCAGCGACCCGAACGCCACCGCCGACTTGATCGTGCCCTGGAAGGCCGGGCCGGCCTCGGTCACGCCCAGGTGCAGCGGGTAGTCGCAGGCGGCGGCCAGCTGCCGGTACGCCTCGATCATCACGACCGGGTCGTTGTGCTTGACCGAGATCTTGATGTCGCGGAAGTCGTGCTCCTCGAACAGCGAGCACTCCCACAGCGCCGACTCCACCATCGCCTCGGGCGTGGCCCTGCCGTGCTTCTCCAGCAGCCGCTTGTCCAGCGAACCGGCGTTCACGCCGATGCGGATCGGCACGCCGGCGTCCCTGGCCGCCTTGGCGATCTCACCGACCCGGTCGTCGAACTTCTTGATGTTGCCGGGGTTGACGCGCACGGCCGCGCAGCCCGCGTCGATCGCCGCGAACACGTACTTCGGCTGGAAGTGGATGTCGGCGATGACCGGGATCGGCGACTTGCTCGCGATCGCGGGAAGCGCGTCGGCGTCGTCCTGCGACGGCACCGCGACACGGACGATCTGGCAGCCGGACGTCGCCAGCTCCGCGATCTGCTGCAGCGTGCTGTTCACGTCGGCGGTGAGGGTCGTGGTCATGGACTGCACCGACACCGGGGCGTCGCCGCCCACCGGCACGTTCCCGACCATGATCTGCCGGGACCGGCGGCGTGCCGCGATGGGACCCCGCGCCCCCTGACCGTCGCCTTCGCCGCGGACGCTCGGAATTCCCAGTGAAACGCTCATCCCTCTCCTCTTGCTTGCCGGCCCCGTAACAAAGCCTAAGCGCCCCGCGCGGCCGAGTTGACGGCACCCGGCACTCAACAGTGTGACCATCCGGATGCATTGCGTAAACATTTCGGGTCAGCCCGGTAGCCGGAGCGGATTGAACACGTCGGCGAGGATCAGCAGCACCCCGAACCCCAGGAGCAACAGGACGACGAGGTAGGTCAAGGGCATGAGCTTGGTCATATCGACGGTGCCCGGATCCGGACGGCCGCGGATCCGGTTGAATCCCGCGCGGGCCCGCTCGTAGCCGACCACGGCGAGATGGCCCCCGTCCAGCGGCAGCAGGGGCAGGAGGTTGAGCGCCCCGAGGAAGATGTTCAGCGACACGACCAGCGACAGGAACAGCGCGAGCTTGTCCTTGGTGGTCGAGCCTTCGGAGGCGAAGATCTGCCCGGACACGTCGGTGGCGCCCACCACGCTGCCGACCTGGCCGCCGGGCGAGCTCTCGCGCTCGGGCGAGAACAGCCTCGGGAGGGCCGACGGCAGGTCCACCACGACCTCGCCGATGCCGGCGAGGGTCCTGCCGATGCCCTTCGCGGCGAACACCGCCGCGTTCAGCGGTCCCGTCCGCTCGTACCCGGCGCCGACGACCTTCGCGGACATGCCGACGAACGGCTCGCCCTCCACTTCCGCGAGCGTGATCGGCAGCGTCACCGGCCGCTCCGCGCCGGGCCGCCGCACCTCGAGCCGCGCCCGCTGCCCGGGTTCGGCCCGGTCGATCGCCTCGGTGAGCTCCCTCCAGTCGGCGACCGGCGTGCCGTTGAAGGAGATGACGCGGTCCCCGGCGCGCAGCCCGGCCCGCGCGGCGGGCGACGGCGGGCGGCCCTCGTCGCAGGCGGCGCGCATCCCGGCGGGCACGCACGGGGAGACCTCGGCGACCGTGCTGGTCACCGTGCCGGGCTCGCGCACGCCGATCGTCATGGCCATCACCATGAGCAGCAGGAACGCGAACAGGAAGTTGGCGACGACGCCCGCCCCGATGACGATCGCGCGGCGCGGTGCGGGCTGCCGGAAGAACGCGCGGGGACGGTCCGCCGCGTCGATCTCCTCAAGCGGCGTGTAACCCACGATCTTGACGAAGCCGCCCAGCGGGATCGCCTTGACGCCGTACTCGGTCTCGCCCCTGCGGACCGACCACAGGGTCGGCCCGAAACCCACGAAGTACTGCGTGGCCTTCATGCCGAACCGCTTGGCGGTGAGCAGGTGCCCGCCCTCGTGCAGCATCACCGACGCCAGCAGCGCGACGACGAAGGCCACCGCGCCGAGGAGGAAGGCCATCGGGGTCCCCTTGGGTTCGTCCCGGGCGGCCCCGGGGTCAGTCGGTCAAGGTCAGTTCCCTGGTCCTGGTCCGCGCCCAGCCGTCCGCCGCGAGGACGCCGTCCAGCGTCAGATCCCCGGGCGCGCCCGGACCGCGCTCGTCGTGCTCACCGCTCTCGCTCTGCTCGCCGTGCTCGTCCAGTACCCGCGCGACCGTGTCGACTATCCCGAGGAACGGGAGCCGTCCCGCGCGGAACGCGTCCACACATTCCTCGTTCGCGGCGTTGTAAACGGCCGGGTACGTCCCGCCCAGCTCACCGGCCCGGCGCGCCAGCGCGACCGCGGGGAACGCCTCGTCGTCGAGCGGGAACAGCTCCCAGGTGTGCGCCCTGGTCCAGTCGATCCCCGGCGCGGCGTCCGGGACGCGGTCCGGCCAGTCGATGCCGAGCGCGATCGGCAGCCGCATGTCGGGCGGGCTGGCCTGGGCGAGCGTGGAGCCGTCGGTGAACTCGACCATCGAGTGGATCACCGACTGCGGGTGCACCATGACCTCGATCCGGTCCATCGGGACGTCGAACAGCAGGTGCGCCTCGATGACCTCCAGGCCCTTGTTGACCAGGGTCGCGGAATTGATGGTGATGACGGGGCCCATGTCCCAGGTGGGGTGGTTCATCGCCTGCTCGGGCGTGACGCCGGCCAGCTCCTCGCGGCTCCGGCCGCGGAACGGGCCGCCGCTCGCGGTCAGCACGAGCCGCCGGACCTCCCCGGCGCGGCCGCCGCGCAGGCACTGGGCGAGCGCCGAGTGCTCGGAGTCGACCGGGACGATCTGCCCCGGCCGCGCCCGTTCCTTGACGAGCGGGCCGCCGACGATGAGCGACTCCTTGTTGGCCAGCGCGAGCGTCCGCCCGGCGTCGAGCGCGGCCAGCGTGGAGGCCAGGCCGAGCGCGCCGGTCACGCCGTTCAGCACCACGTCGCACTGGAACGCCGCGACCTCGGCGACGGCGTCCCGGCCGGTCACGATCTTCGGGATGGGGAAGTCGCCGGAAGAGTAGCCGCGCCGCTTGGCCTCGGCGTAGAAGGCCAGTTGGAGGTCCTGCGCGGCGGACGCCTTGGCGACGGCGACGATGTCGGGCCGGAACTCCAGCGCCTGCTCGGCCAGCAGATCGACCCGCCCCCCGCCTGCCGCGAGGCCGGTGACCCGGAACCTGCCGGGGTTGCGGCGGACCACGTCCAGCGCCTGGGTGCCGATCGAACCGGTGGAGCCGAGCACGACGAGTTCGCGGAGCGGCGCGTCGGGGCTTGAGGGAGACATCACCGCTCCATTGTCGGGCATCGCGGCGCCGGGGTCCCGTCCCCGCCGCGGTTCAGCGGGAGCCGGCGAGGGGAAGGCGCAGGACGAGGCGGGTGCCGTGCGCGCCGTCGGCGACGTAGAGGCTTCCGCCGTGGACGGCGGCGACCTCCCGGGCGATCGCGAGGCCGAGCCCGCTGCCGCCGTCGGCGCGGCTGCGGGCGGAGTCGAGCCGGGTGAAGCGCTCGAAGACCCGGTCGCGGTCGGCGGGCGGGATGCCGGGGCCGTCGTCGCGCACCTCGACGACCGCCTCGCCCGGCTCGCCGCGCACCTGGACCTCGATCAGCGTGACGGCGTGCCGCTCGGCGTTCGCGAGCAGGTCGAGCAGCGCGCGGCACAGCCGCGGCCGGTCGGCCTCGACCAGCAGGCCCGGTTCCGCCTTGACCGTGGTCGGGACGGGCGGGCTGCGGAGGCCCACCTCGGTCTCCACCAGCGCGCCGATGTCGAGCGGTTCCCTTTCGGGCACGTCGCCGGAGTCCAGGCGGGCGAGCAGGAGGAGGTCCTCGACGATCAGGTGGAGGCGTTCGACGTCGTGCAGCGAGTGCCGCAGCGTGTCGGCGGCGTCGCCGTCCTCCGGGGCGTCGAGGGCGAGCTCGATGCGGGTCCGCAGGCCCGTGATCGGCGTGCGCAGCTCGTGCGAGGCGTCGGCGATGAACGCGCGCCGCCGCAGCGCCGCGTCCTCCACCCGGTCGAGGAGCCCGTTGACGCGCCCCGCGAGCCGCTCGGTGTCGCCGCCGGTGGACGGGACCGGGACGCGGCGGCTCAGGTCGCCGTCCTCGAGCGCGGCGAGTTCCTCGTGGATCCGCTCCACCGGCCGTATCGCGCGACGGACGGCCTGCCGGACGCCCCAGCCGAGCACCGCGAGGACGGCGAGGCAGAGGAGGACCATGACGGCCACGAGGACAGCGGCGCGCGCCGCGTCCGCGAGAAGGAGCAGCGCGACGGCCGCCGCGGTCACCGCGGCCACCAGCAGGGAGCCGGCCGCGCCGAGCGCCGTCAGCGTCCCGCGCGCCCGTGCGGTGCCGGGCCTGCGCGGCCGGACGCGCGACACGGCGTTCCGGTCCGACATGTCTCCTTTGTACGCACTGTCCCCCAAAGAACGAGCAAAGGGCCGGGTCGGTGATCGCATGGCCATGGTCTGCGAACGCCCTGGCGGCGGCCCCTCGCCGCACGCCGGGAAGCACCCGGCAGGGGCATAGTCCAGATGACCTTGAAGGGACGCGCGACACATAAGGCTTTGCCGCCATTTTCACCTTCGGTAGCGGTGACAACACCCTTCCCCGCCTATAAAGGTAGGCACGTGACGTCGACTCCCGTCAGGGGGAGGGACATGGGCCAGACAGGCGAGCCGACCGTGGACCCGGGCGGGCTGAGCACAGCCCAGCGCCTGGGTGACGCCTGCGTCGTCTGCCGCAAGAAATGGCCCCGGCCGCGCGTACGCGTCGGCCGCCTACCGGATTCGACCGGGGTGTTCGCGTGCGATGACTGCGCACCCGCCCCGCCGGTACCCCGCGCACGGCGGGACCTCCGGGAATCGGTCACGGACGCGGGACGGCCGGTCGGGGAGCGGCCGCCCGCGCGGACGGCGGCGCTGGACGCCGTCGTCGTGGAGGTCTCTCCAGGGAGAAGGGTGACCCGGGCGTTCGGGGGGAAGTCCGGGACCACCCGACAGGCGCGTCCGGCTGGGGGCGGCCGGACGCGCCGGAGAGACCCCTCCTGACCGGACGGTCCGCTCCCCCGCGGCCTGTCGCGGGTGACCGGAGGCACCGGTCAGCGGGCTAGAGCTTCGTGGACTCGATCCATGTCCTTCTCCACTGGGCGTAGTCCGTGCAGTCGTTCTTGTCGGAGTCGCCGTCGCAGTCCCTCGTGGGCGCGTGCGCGAAGATGACCTTGTCGAGGTAGTCGCGGTCGCCGACGTGGTAGGCGCCGCAGAAGCCGGGCTTGAGCCGGTCGCCGGAGCACGCCTGCGGGTTGGCGGGCGCCACCCCGGTCCACTCGGCCACCTGCTGCTGGACGTCCGGCGACGCGGTCCACTGCAGCCACTGGTACATGCAGTTGGGGTGCTCCACCCGGGCACCGATCATCCACGCGTCCATCCAGCCCGTCACGCCCTCGGACGGGACGACGCCCTGGACGGGCCGGGAGGCGCGGGTCAGCACGTCCACGTGGTAGGGCCAGGCCTGGCCCAGCATGGCGCGCCCGCCCGCGAACGCGCTGACGGCGTCGGCGGGCCGCTCCCAGTACTCCTCGACGTGCGGGCGCTGCACGGCCAGCACGCGCCCGGCGGCCTTGAGCTGCTCGGGCGTCAGCGAGTACGGGTCGCGGATCTTCAGCTTGGGCCGCTTCCCCTTGAGGTAGAGCGCGGCCTCGGCGATGGCCAGCGGGCTGTCCCGCATGATCAGCTTCCCGGAGGTCCGGCCGGTCGCCGCCGCCCCGGCTTCGGGATCGAACAGCGCCGCCCAGCTCGCCGGGGGCGGGACGGCGCGGGTGTCGTACACGAGCAGGTTGGAGCCCCACACGTACGGGACGCCGTACTGCCTGCCGTCCCGCCTGAGCAGGCCGCGCAGCTCCGGCTCCAGCTTCTTGAAGCCGTCCACGAGGTCGGTGTTGACGGGGGTGACCTGGCCCTCGGCGATCAGCTGCCCGGCGACCTCGGGCGGCGCGGCGACGCCGTCGTAGCGGCGGTTCCCGTCGCGCATCAGGCCGGCCATCTCCTCGGGCGTCTGGACGGTCTTCAGCCCGATCTTGCAGCCGGTGCGCTCCTCGAAGGGGGTGACCCAGTCGACGCGCGGGTCGCTGGAGCCGCTCTCGATCGATCCGGGCAGCGTGACGAGGTTGAGCATCCCCTCGCCCGGTCCTAGGGTGCTCGCCACCTGGGTGACGCCGCGCGGCTCCTCGTCGCCGCCGCTGCAGGCGACGAGTCCCGCGGTGCCGAGCGCGGTGGCCGCCACCAGGGCCGACCACACCTTGACCCGCGCCGTGGCATTCAGCCGCATGTCGCTCCCGATCCTTGCCCGGGGCCCTGTCCCCCTCGTGCACGGGCCCGTCGGCGAGCGTAGCGCCTCCGGCGCGGCGAGGAGGCCCGGACCCGTCGGGGACGGCGGCCCGCACCGCGCCCGGCCGCCATTCCGCACGTTCCGGCCGGTGCGCACGAGCCGATCGCCGGTTTTCTTCGATTTCTCCGCCGACTTGCGATGACACGCCCGGTGATTACCAAAGATCACGACTCCGGTGTTTCTCGTTCTGTTTCCCGGAGGTAAGGCTAATGTATCCATTGATCGGTGATTCGGCCCGCGTTTCCGCGGCTCATTGCCGCACGGGCGTTTTCGGACGTGTTGTCAATGGAGAAACCGCCACGACCCCGGGGGGACGGCGGGTGCTGGCGTCCGCGCCATACACGGAGGTTGCTGGAGAGGGATATGGCGCGGGCTGCCGTCCTGACCCGGGGCCGCGGCGGCACCGGCGGGCGTGGCGAGGTTGGGGAACAGCGGATCACCTTGCAGTGCTGCCTGGCCACGCGATCGCCGGTACCCGGCCGAACGGCGACGGTGTGACGCCCTCGAGACGACGGAGATTCGAGGGACGTCGCACGTCAGGCCGGGTGTCGCGGGACGACCGCCGAGGGTCGTGCGGTGCCGGAAGGGGCATCGGTGCGGTGTGCTCGACCACCTCGATCCGTGCGATCAGCCGTTGCGGGGTGTCGGCCTCGAGGAAGTCGCCGACGTCGCGGCCCTTCGGCGGCAGTGCCCACCAGCGGCCGGTGAACAGGCCGAACCAAATGGTCCAGCCCGGAAAGCGTCGTGCGAGCGCGTCCACCTCTGCTGCGTGGTCGACTGCGGTCATAGCGCGGCTCTCCTGCACATCGGCCCCACCGGACTCCGGTGGCTCCGGACCTCTTGTTTTTCCTTGACTGCGTGCCCTGACTTTTAATTTCGCCTCATTTAATGCAGACAGTCAGATTGTGTCGCCCGTCACAGAGCCCGTCAATGGATGTTGGCATTATTCGTCGCCGCCCGCCGGACGAAAATTGACGACGAAATCCGACGGCCGTGGGAAAATCCCATACCGCGCCGGCCTGGGCGTTCTCACGGTGAGGCGGCCGGTTCTCACCCCGCGCGACCGTGACCTGCCGCGTTTGATGGCTTTTCCCACAACCTGAGCGTTTCGCCCTTTTTGGCCGGACGAACGTACGGCCGGTCACCGCGACCGGCCGCACGTCGGGTCAATCCCCGGGAAGGACCAGGTTCACCCGCTGGTCGGGAAGCCTAGGTTCACTCCCCCGTGGCTCGGGTCCAGCCAGCGGGCGGTGATGGCCTTCGTCCGGGTGTAGAAGTGGACGCCCTCCATCCCGTGGGCGTGACTGTCACCGAACAGTGAGTCCTTCCAACCGCCGAAGGAGTAGTAAGCCATCGGGACCGGGATCGGCACGTTCACGCCGACCATGCCGACCTCCACCTCGTTCTGGAAGCGGCGCGCCGCCCCGCCGTCGTTGGTGAAGATCGCGGTGCCGTTGCCGTACGGGTTCGCCGAGATCAGCTCCACGCCCTCCTCGTAGGAGCCGGACCGCACGACCGACAGCACCGGGCCGAAGATCTCGTCCTTGTAGGCGTCCATCTCCGGGGTCACGTGGTCGAGGACGGTGGGGCCGAGCCAGAACCCGTCCCCCGCGCCGCCGAGGACGTCCGGGTCGCGCCCGTCGACGGCGAGCGTGGCGCCCTGCGCCACACCGCCGTCCAGGTAGGACGCGACCTTGTCGCGGTGCGCCCGCGTGACGAGCGGCCCCATCTCCGACTCCGGGTCGTCGCCCGGCCCGACCGTGAGCTTGGCGACCCGCTCGCGGATCTTGGCCATCAGCTCGTCGCCGACCGGGTCGACGGCGACGACCACGGAGATCGCCATGCACCGCTCCCCCGCCGAGCCGAAACCCGCCGACACGGCGGCGTCGGCGGCGAGGTCGAGGTCGGCGTCCGGCAGCACGAGCATGTGGTTCTTGGCGCCGCCGAGCGCCTGCACCCGCTTGCCGTTCGCCGCCGCCGTCTCGTAGATGTAGCGGGCGATCGGCGTGGAGCCGACGAAACTGACCGCCTTGACGTCCGGGTGACGCAGCAGCCCGTCCACCGCGGTCTTGTCGCCGTGGACGACGTTGAACACCCCGTCCGGCAGTCCGGCCTCGGCCCACAGCTCGGCCAGCCGGACGGACGCCGACGGGTCCTTCTCCGACGGCTTGAGGACGAACGTGTTCCCGCAGGCGATCGCCACCGGGAACATCCACATCGGCACCATCGCCGGGAAGTTGAACGGAGTGATCCCGGCCGCCACCCCGATCGGCTGCAGGATCGAGTAGGCGTCCACCCGGGTCGAGACGTTCTCCGAGAACCCGCCCTTGAGCAGGTGCGGGATGCCGCAGGCGAACTCGACGACCTCCAGGCCGCGGGCGACCTCGCCCGCCGCGTCCGAGACCACCTTGCCGTGCTCGGACGAGATCAGCCTGGCCAGCTCGTCCCGGTGCTCGCTGACCAGCTCGCGGAACCTGAACAGCACCTTCGCCCGCTGCGAGAGCGAGCTGTCCCGCCAGCCGGGGAACGCCGCCCTGGCGGCCGCCACCGCGGCGTCGACCTCCGGCTGCGCGGCGAAGTCGACCGTCCCGGCGACACGTCCCGACGCGGGCTCGTAGAGGTCGCCGCGCCGCGCGGCCCGCCCGGCGTGCGGCTTGCCGCCGATCCAGTGCGTGACGTGCTTGTTCCCGGTCATGTCCGGCCCGCTCATGAGGTGGCCTCCCCGTTCACCGCTTCGAGGGACGAGACCAGGATGCCCAGGCCCTCGGTGGCCTCGGCGCCGGTCAGGTTCATCGGCGGCGCCATGCGCAGCACGTTGCCGTACAGGCCGCCCTTGCCGACAAGCAGCCCCCGCGCGCGGGCCGCCTCCATCACCGCGGCGGCCAGGGGCGGGCTCGGCTCGCCGCTTCCCGGGTCGGCCAGCTCGACCGCGAACATCAGGCCCTTGCCCCGCACTTCCTTCACGATGGGCAACCGGCCCGCCGCCGACTCCAGCCCGCCGATGATCGCGGCGCCCCGCTCGGCCGCGTTGGCCCGCAGGTCGTGGTCGAGGACGTAGTCGAGCGTCGCGTTCGCGGCGGCCATGGCGATCGGGTTGCCGCCGAAGGTGGAGATCCCGACCGTGTGCAGGGAGTCCATCAGCTCGGCGCGGGCGACGACGCCGCCGACCGCGAACCCGTTCCCGAGGCCCTTGGCGAACGTCATCATGTCCGGGGTCACGCCGTGGTTCCCGATGCCCCAGAAGCTCTGGCCCGTCCGTCCCCAGCCCGTCTGGACCTCGTCGGAGATGAACAGGATCCCGAACTCGTCCAGGACGCTCTTGTAGGCGGCGAACAGGCCGTCCGGCGGCATCGTGAAGCCGCCGACGCCCTGGACCGGCTCGGCGATGAGCGCGGCGACGTCCCCGCCGGTCGCGGTGGCGAGCACGTGCCGGAGGTCCTGCACGCACGCGTCGACGTACGCCTCGTCCGGCATCCCGGCGAACTGCGGGAGGTGCCGGTCGGCGCCGTGCAGGAAGTGCACGTTCAGCGGCGAGTAGGACAGGTTCGTCCAGGCCCGGTTGCCGGTGACGGCCGTCGCGCCGAACGACCGGCCGTGGTAGCTCTGCCGCATCGCGAGGACCTGGTCGCTGCGCCGCGCGTACGCGGCCAGCAGCAGCGCCGTCTCGTTGGCCTCCGTCCCGGAGTTGGTGAAGAACACCTTCGCGTCCGGGATGCCGGAGACCCGGGCGATCTTCTCGGCCAGCTCGATCTGGCCGCGCAGCAGGTAGGAGGTGGAGGTGTGCACGACGCCGGTGGCGAGCTGCCGCTCCACCGCCTCCCGCACCTCGGGCAGGTCGTAGCCGAGCATGTTCGTGAGGATGCCCGTGAAGAAGTCGAGGTAGCCGTTCCCCTCGGCGTCGGTGACGCGGCTGCCCTTGCCGCCGACGATCTCGATGGGTTCGGAGTAGTTGAGCGCCAGCCACGAGGGCATGACCGCCCGGTGGCGGCTGAGCAGGTTCGCGTGTTCCGACATGCCTCAAGTCTCGTCCGCGCAGGCCGCCGCGGCCACCCGCAGAGTGTCACGACCCTGCGCCTCCGCTTAACGCTCTGCTGGGAGGCTGACATCCTGTAACGGCAGGAGCCTCGCTCCTTGACATTCTGTCGGGATATCCTCGTGGCGATGCTGCCCACTGTCGACGACGTGCTCCAGCTCGAGGCGGTCCGCCGCGGGCAGCCGCGCGTCGTCGCGGGCGGCGACCGCATCGGCAACCGGGTCCGCTGGGTGCACGTCGCCGAGGTCACCGACATCGCGCACCTGCTGCACGGCGGCGAGCTCGTCCTCACCACCGGGATCGCGCTGCCGGACGAGCCCGAGCGGCTGCGCGCCTACATCGGCGAGCTCGCCGACGTCGGGGTGAGCGGCCTCATGATCGAGCTGGGCCGCCGCTACGCCACCGAGCCGCCGCCCCCGCTGATCGCCGCCGCCGAGGACCACGGCATCCCGGTGATCGTCCTGGCCCACGAGCCCGCGTTCGTGGACATCACCGAGTCCGTGCACGCCCGGATCGTGCAGGACCAGTTCGCCGAGCTGCGCGCCTCGGAGCAGCTCCACGAGATCTTCACCCAGCTGTCGGTCGAGGGCGCCTCCACCGACGAGGTCGTCCGGCAGGTCGCCGCCCTCGGCGGGCACCCGGTCGTCCTGGAGAACCTCGCCCACCAGGTTCTCGCCGCCGACACCGGCGGCACCGACCCGACCGAGCTGCTGTCGGCGTGGGAGACCCGCTCCCGCGCCGTCCGGCCCGGCGGCCGCACCGGCTACGACCGGGTGTCCGGGTGGCTGGTGACCATGGTCGGCGCCCGCGGCGAGGACTGGGGCCGCCTCATCGTCGACCTCGGCTCGCCGCCGTCGCCCCGCGAGACCGTCCTGATCGAGCGGGCCGCCACCACGCTCGCGCTCGGCCGCCTGCTGGACCGGCACGCCGAGGGCGTCGAGCGCCAGGCGCACGGGACGATCATCGCCCGCATCCTCGCGCACGCCTACGCCGACCCGCAGGAGGCCGCCGCCCGCGCCCGCGCGCTCGGCGTCCCGCTGTCCGGCCGCCGGCTGCTCGGCGCGGTGCTGCGGCATCGCGGGCCCGGCACGCCCGCCCCGCCGGCCGGGGAGCTGTCCGCACTCGCCGAGACGGCCGCCGCGGCCTGCAAGGAGGCCCGGCTCGCCGCCCTCGTCGGCGTGCTGGACGATGGCGGCCCGCACGCCCGCGTCGGCGTCCTGGCGTCGCTGCCCGCCCGCGCCGACGTGGAGACGGCGCTCACGGAGGTCGCCACCCGCATCCGCAAGCAGTCCGGCGGCACCGTCATGGCGGCGGGTTCCGTCGTCGAGACGATCCGCGACGTCCGGCGCTCCTTCCTGGAGGCCGAGCAGGTCGCCGACGTCGCCGCGCGCGGCTCCGGCGCCCGCCTCTTCTACCGCCTCCCCGACCTGCGCCTGCGCGGCCTCCTGCACCTGCTCCGCGACGACGCCCGCGTCCAGACGTTCGTGGAGCGCGAACTCGGGCCGCTGCTGGAGTACGACGCCCAGCACGACAGCGACCTGACCCGCATCCTGGAGCTCTATCTGGAAGCCGGGCGCAACAAGGCCGTCGCCGCCCAGCAGGCCCACCTTTCCCGCCCCGCCTTCTACGAACGGCTCCGCCGCATCGAGCGCGTTCTCGACGCCGACCTCGACGACGTGGAGTCCTGCGTCTCCTTCCACGTCGCCCTGCTGGCCCTCAGCTCCGTCCGCTGGGAACGCCCCTGAACGGCCCCATGGCCAGTGGTGCTTGGCCAGTGAAGGACGTCCAAGACCGGCGCCGTCGGCATACTCTTCACTCCATGACGGACGCTGCCTTGCATGTTCATCGGTATGGGGATCCGGCGGGCCCCCCGGTCATCGTGCTGCACGGGGTCACCGGGCACGGCGCGCGCTGGCGGCGCACGGCCGAGCGGTACCTGGCGGACCGGCTGGTCCTGGCGCCCGACCTGCGCGGCCACGGGCGGTCACCGCACGAACCGCCCTGGACGGTCGAGCGCCATGTCGCCGACGTCCTGGCCGTGATGGACGCCGAGGGCCTGGAGCGGGCCGACCTCGTCGGGCACTCCTACGGCGGGATGATCGCGCTGCACCTGGCGCGGACCGCGCCGCGCCGGGTGCGGCGGCTCGTCCTGCTGGACCCGGCGATCGGGCTGCCCCCGCCGGAGGCGGCCGACGCGGCGCGCGAGTGCATGACGCCGGACTCGTTCGGCGACGTCGCCGAGGCCCGTGCCGCCCGCGCGGAGCGGTGGCCCGAGGCGGCCCCCGAGGCGGTGGACGACGACGTCGCCGAGCACCTCGAGCACGGCCCGGACGGGCGGCTGCGGTGGCGGTACGAGCCGGCCGCCATCGTCACCGCGTACTCGGAGATGGCCCGTCCCCACCTGACGCCGCCCGCGGACGTCCCCACGCACCTGGTGATCGCGGCGCAGGCCGACTTCGTGCGGCCCGAGTTCGTCGTCGACTGCCGCACCGCGCTCGGCCCCGCCCTGGTCATCACCGAGATCGACGCCGGGCACATGCTCTACACCGACCGCGAGGAGGAGACCGGCACGCTGCTCGGCACGTGGCTCGCCGGCTGAACGCCCGGTGACGGCCCGGTTGCATACCGGCGCGCTGGAGGGCAGGAACACGTGGTGACCGTTCGCAAGGCCGCGCGCACGTTCGGGGTCGAGGAGGAGCTGCTCCTCGTCGATCCCGTGACCGGCGTGCCCCAGTCGATCTCCGGGTCGGTGATCCGGTACGCCCGGCGGCACGACGAGCTGTTCCTCACCGGCGGGCGGCGGTCGAAGGCGCTGGAGACCGAGCTGCAGCGCGAGCAGCTGGAGACGGCCACCCCGGTGTGCACCTCGCTCGGCGAGCTGGCCGAGCACATCAGGTCGGCGCGGCTGGCCGCCGCCCAGTCGGCGGCCGGGGTCGGCGTCGCGGTGGCGGCCCTCGCGACGTCCCCGACCGCCGTCCGCCCGTCGCTGACCCCGTCGCGGCGCTACCTGCGGATGGCGGACGTCTACGGGACCAGCGCCGACGAGCAGCTCACCTGCGGCTGCCACGTCCACGTCGGCATCGAGTCCCCCGACGAGGGCGTCGCCGTCCTGGACCGGATCCGGCCGTGGCTGCCCCCGCTGCTGGCCCTCAGCGCGAACTCCCCCTTCTGGCAGGGCGGCGACACCGGCTACGACAGCTGGCGGCAGCAGGTCTGGGGGCGCTGGCCGTCCAGCGGCCCGACCGAGCTGTTCGGCTCGGCGAAGGGGTACCGGGCGACGGTGGAGGCGCTGCTCGCGACCGGCGCGCTGGTCGACGAGGGCATGATCTACTTCGATGCCCGGCTGTCGCGGCACTACCCGACCGTGGAGATCCGCGTGCCGGACGTGTGCCTGGACGCCGGCGACGCCGTGCTGATGGCCGCGCTCGTCCGTGCCCTGGTCGACACCGCCGCCGGCGCCTGGCACCGGGGCGAGCCGCCCGCCCCGGTGCGGGCCGACCTGATGCGGCTGGCGATGTGGCGGGCCGGGCGGTCGGGGCTGCGCGGCGAGCTCGTCCACCCGGTGACCTGCCGCGCCACTCCCGCCCGCGAGGTCGTCACCGTGCTGCTCGACCACCTGGCCCCCGCGCTCGACCGCTCCGGCGACCTGGAGACCGTCACCTCGCTGCTGCACGACCTGCTGGAACGCGGCAACGGCGCGCAGGTCCAGCGAGCCGTCCATGCCCGGACGCGCGATGTCGCCGCCGTCGTCTCGGCCGCCGCCGACCGCACCGTGCCGGGCTGGTCAGCGCCTTCCTAGCAGCCGCCGGAGGCCGGGGTCGGCGGCGAACAGGCGGTCCAGCTCGTCGGCGCCGACCCGGTCGGCGAGGATCTGCAGGGCGATGTCCTGGCGGACGTATTCGGCGGCCATCAGGGCGACGGCGGGGTCGGCGGTGTAGATGCCCCACGCCACGCCGTCCCCGAATCCCCCCACGACGGCCTCGCGCCGGTCTCCGACCACCACGATGAGCCGGTACCCGAGTTCCTCCAGAACGGCTTCCGGCGCGGAATAGCGGTGCTCGTGCACGTTCCCGGGCCCGTCGAACGGCTCCTTCCCGAACGACACGACCGATACCTCGACGTCCCGCCCGGCGGCCTCGAGGACGGCGCCGCGCAACGTCCCCATCTCCTCCGGCCAGATCGACATGAACAGGTCCCGCCGCGCGCCCGCCACGACGTCCCCGGCGCGATCGAGCATCGCCTCGGCGTCCTTGAGGTTGTGGATCAGATGCCCTTCGGGCGCGGCCGCCACCGCCGGAAGCGCCGACCGCAGCGCCGACACCGACCCGTCGAACTCGCGGCGCATCCGGTCCAGCAGGGACTCCGGCGGCAGCGGAAGGTACTCGTTGGCGTCGGACGCCCCGCGCACCTCGTACGCCGCCCCGCGCGCCACGAGCTTGCCGAGCGTCTCGTAGACGGTGCTGCGCGGCACCCCCGACCGCTTGGCGACCTCGTACCCGTTGACCGGCTTCCCCGCCCCCACCAACGCCACATAGGCCTTGGCCTCGTACCCCGACATACCAAGCCGCTGCAAATGCTCGACAACACCCTGAACGCCCACGCGACAAGGCTAAGGCCGAAAATGCCGCGTGGGCGCGGGTGAGGGTTCAGCGGGTCCGGTCGGCGTGTACCGGGTTGGTCTTCCTGCGCTGGAAGGGGAGGTAGGAGTCCGCGCGGCGAGGGCGCGCCAGGAGGCCGGTGGACTCGGCTGCGAGGATGCGGTCGAAGCGGAAGGCGCGGACACCGCGGCGCATGCGGCACCAGCCGACGAGGTACCAGTGGTCACGGTGGACGAGGCAGGTGACGGGCTCGACCTCGCGGATCGTGACGTTGGCGCCGGCGTCGCCGTAGCAGAGCCGGACGACGCGGTGCTCGGTGATGGCGGCGGCGATCACGCGGGCGCGGTCGGAGGTGGAGGCGTCCAGGGGCGTGGTGAGGGTGGCGAGCGTGGTGGCGACCACGTCGTCGTGCGGGGTGGAGTCGAGGAGGGTGTGCAGGGCGCGGCGCGCGGTCATGGCCTGCGGGCCGGTGCCGAGGTGCGCGAGCGAGAGCGCGAGTGCGGCGATCTCCGCCGCGGAGAGTGCGGTGGGGGCGGTCCGGGGGTGCGTCGCAACGTTCGCCATGGTTCGATCATACGTTCGAACACTGACATTTTGGACCCCGGGCGCGGCCCGATCGCGTCACGTGACGCAAGCGCGGGCGGCGGTGGCCGATGATCGGGTTCCCCGCTTGAGAAGGCGACCTCGCATGGTGAACACTTGGGCACTGAAACGCGAGCAAGTTGGGGGAATCGGGGCGAACATGGGCGGACCGGTGAACCGGCGTTGAGTGACGCGCGGACGGGCCGGCCCCCGATGAGCCGAGACGAGGCCGACAGGACGCTCGCGCGGCTCCGGGACGAGAGGGAACGCATCAGCACCGCCCTGCTCGAACTGGAGACCCACCAGGGCTACCAGTTATTGGAGGGCGCGGCTCTGGAGGGCGAGACGCGGCGCGTGCAGTCGGACGTGCGTTCCGGCATGGCCTCACTCTGGGTCCTGTTCGATCTGTACGGGCGCGCGCTCGGAGCCGCCGAAGACCTCCGGACCCGTCATTCCAGGCCGGGCCAGGCGCAGCTCACCGAGCTGACCCGGCTGCTCGCCGGCCCCTCGGTCGAGCTGCCCGTCACCGAGGTGCCGCTGGAGCGGCGGACGCTGCTGTCCGTCCCGTCCGGCGAGAGGCTGACGCTGCGCGCCGCGGTCGAGCGGATGAACCCGCTGTACGAGGAGGTCGCGCAGGCCGTCGCCGCACTCGACACCGTCTGGTCGGCGCTGCTGTCGCGGCTCGCCGAGGTGGAGGCCGAGCGCCGGGCGGCACGCGAGCTGCTGGACTCCCTCGGCGGCGTGGAACCCGAACTCGACCGGCTCAGCGCCGACCTCGACGCCGTCGCCGCCCTCGTGCGCGGCGATCCGATGGCGCTGGCGCGCGAAGGCCGCGCCGACACCGGGCGGCTGGACGCGATCCGCACCGGCCTTGCGGAGGTGCGCCGCGGCCTGGAAGAGGCCGAGCGGGTGCGCGACGGGTTCGCCGGCCGGCTCCGCGGCATCGCCGCCGTCCTGGACCTGCTGCGCGGGACGGAGGCGGAGGCCCGCCGCGTCCGCGACGAGGTCCTCGCCAAGATCGCCTCACCGGTGCTGCCGGACCTGCCCGCCACGTCCGCGTCGCTCGCCGACCGGCTCGCCGCCGTCGGCCACCCCGGGCAGGGCGCGGCGGCGCGCGGCATCGGCTGGAACGACCTGGCGGCACGCGTCGCCGACCTGGAGCAGGCGGCGAACGGCGCGCTGGAGCAGGCCCGCGGAACCGTCGGCGTGATCCGCGGGCTCCTGGACCGCCGCGAAGAGCTGCGCGGCCGGCTGGAGGCCTACCGGGTGAAGGCCGCCAGGCTCGGCCACGCCGAGGACGCCGAACTGGCCCGCATCTACGACCAGGCACGCGAGCTGCTGTGGACCTCTCCGTGCGACCTCCGGGAGGCCACCGTGACGCTGTCGGGATATCAGCAGGCGATCAACGCGCGGGCGAAGGGAACGGAACGATGAGCCAGTGCGCCGAGCCGGGCTGCGGCGGAACCGTCGACGGGGGCTACTGCGTCGTTTGCGGCGTGGCCGCCTCGGCCGGCCCACAGCCCGCCGGCGGCCCGCCGGCAGCGCCCCCACCGAACGGATGCGCGCAGGCGGGCTGTACCGGGACGGTCTCGGACGGCTACTGCGACGTCTGCGGCAATCCCCCGGCCGCCGCCGCGAGCGTGCCCGCCCCGCGGCCCCCGGCGGCCGTGCCCGACGACGGATGCCGCCAGCCCGGCTGCACCGGCACGATCATGGACGGCTACTGCGACGTGTGCGGCTCACCGCCCGCCTTCACGGCCCTGACCTCCCGGGCGGGCACGGCCGGGAGCGCGGGCACGTCGGGCGGCACCGGCAGCACCCGGACGGGCAGCACCCGCACCGGTTCGTCGTCGCGGTCGTCCGGCCGCCGCGGCATGCTCGGCGCCGGGCTCGTCGAGGTCCCGCGCGTCCCGTACCGGGACCCGGCCTCGGCGGTGATGAGCGACCCGCAGGTCGCGGAGGGCAAGCGGTTCTGCAGCAGCTGCGGCGATCCGGTCGGCCGGGGACGCGGCGACCGGCCCGGCCGCACCGAGGGCTTCTGCCCCAAGTGCGGCACCCGGTTCTCCTTCACCCCGAAGCTCGGCACCGGCGACCTCGTCAGCGGCCAGTACGAGGTGCTGGGCTGCCTCGCCCACGGCGGACTCGGCTGGATCTACCTGGCCAGGGACAAGAATGTCAACGACCGGTGGGTCGTGCTCAAGGGCCTGCTGGACAGCGGCGACACCGACGCGATGGAGGCCGCGGCGGCCGAGCGCGCCTACCTGTCCGAGGTCGAGCACCCGAACATCGTCAAGATCTACAACTTCGTCCAGCACGACGGCGACGGCTACATCGTCATGGAGTACGTCGGCGGGCAGTCGCTCAAGGACGTCCTGCTCCAGCAGCCGCAGCCCCGCGGCGAGAAGCACCTCCCGCTCGCGCAGGCCATCGCCTACGGGCTGGAGGTGCTGCGGGCGTTCGAGTACCTGCACGCGCAGGGCCTCGTCTACTGCGACTTCAAGCCGGACAACGTGATCCAGTCCGAGGAGCAGCTCAGGCTGATCGACCTCGGCGGCGTGCGGCGGCTCGACGACCCGTACGGCGCCATCTACGGCACGGTCGGCTACCAGGCGCCGGAGATCGCCGACCACGGCCCGTCCATCTCCTCCGACCTGTACACGGTCGGCCGCGCGCTGGCGGTGATGAGCTTCCCGTTCCGGGGCTACACCAGGACGTTCGTCAACTCGCTGCCGCACAGCTCGGAGGTTCCGCTGCTGCGGGCGTTCGAGTCGTTCGACCGTTTCCTGCGCAGGGCGACGCACGACGACCCGGGCGAGCGTTTCCAGGACGCCGCGGAGATGGCCGAGCAGCTCACCGGTGTGCTGCGGGAGGTGCTCGCCGCGCAGGACGGCACGCCGCGTCCCGCACCGTCCGGGCTGTTCGGGGCGGAGCGGTTCGCGACGCGGATGGCGGGCGGCGAGTCGGACGAGTCGGCGCTGCCGCCCGTGCCGCCGGACGTGGCCGCGGCGGCGCTGCCGGTGCCGCTGGTGGACCGCGCCGACCCCGCCGCCGCGTTCGTCTCGGGGTTGTCCGCGCTGGAGGCCGAGCAGGTCGCCGAGGCGGTGGCGCGCGCGCCGGAGCGCACGCCCGAGGTCAGGCTGCTGCACGCGCGCGTCCTGATCGAGCTCGGCACGGCCGGCGAGGCGCACCGGCTGCTGGACGAGCTGGCCGCCGACCTCCCCGGAGACTGGCGCGTCGACTGGTACCGCGCGGTCGCGCTGCTCGCGCAGGGCGGCGTCGACGAGGCCGAGCCGCGCTTCGAGCGGCTGTACGGGCTGCTGCCCGGCGAGGCCGCGCCCAAGCTGGCCCTCGCCTACTGCCGCGAGCGGAAGGCGCCGCTCGACGCGGTGCGCCTGTACGAGATGGTGTGGCGCACCGACCAGAGCTACATCAACGCGGCGTTCGGCCTCGCCCGCGTGCATCTGGCGGCGGGCGACCGGAGCGCGGCCGTCGCCGCGCTGGACTCGGTGCCGAAGATCTCCATCCGGTACGTGCCCGCCCAGGTCGCGGCGGTCGCGACCGCCGTGCGCGGCCGTCCGCCGGCGGAGCTGACGGCGGCCGAGCTGGTCGCCGCGGGCGACCGCCTGAAGGCGCTGGATCTGGACGCCGATCGCCGGGACCGGCTCGCGGCCGAGGTCCTCGAAGCCGCGCTGGACTGGCTCCTGGACGGCCCCGGCGCCACGGGCGGGACCCGGGGCGGCTCGCTGCTCGATTCGCCGCTCACCGAGATCCCGCTGCGCCGGCTTCTGGAAGGGACGTACCGGGAGCTGGCACGGCGCACCCGCGACCGCGACGAGTTCCGCCGGCTCGTCGATTCCGCCAACGCCGTACGCCCGAGGACGCTGCTGTGACCGACGACCAGAACGGCACGGACCTGCCGGCGGACCCGGACGCCGAGAACCCGGACCCCGAGAACCCGAACACGGTCAAGGCGGCGGAGCTGTCCTGCCCGTCCTGCGGCGAGATGGTGTTTCCGGGCGAGCTGTTCTGCGAGGAGTGCGGGCACCGGGTCGGCGAGGCCCCGCCCCGGGATCCGTCCCCGCCCGGGGAACCGGCCGCGGAGCCGTCCGCGGACCCGTGCCCGGGGTGCGGCGGGACGGCGATCGACGGCGACGGCTACTGCGAGACCTGCGGGCTGCGCCAGCCCGCCGAACGCGACCACGTGGAGATCGAGCTTCCGGCGGCGGACGGCGGGAACGGGTCCCGGCCGGTGGTCGCGGCGGGCGCCAGCGACCGCGGCCGGCGCTACAGCCGCAACGAGGACGCCGTCGCCATCGCCGCGCACTCCGCCGGCGTGGCCGCCGTGATCTGTGACGGCGTCGGTTCCTCGCAGCGTCCCGAGGACGCGTCGCGCGCGGCCGCCGACACCGGCGCGGCGGCACTGGTGGCGCTTCTCGACTCCGGCGAGGACCCCGAGGACGCCACGCGCAGCGCGGCGCTCCGGGCGGCCGCGGCGGTCGCCCGGCTGGCCACGTCGCAGTCCGACGCACCGTCGTGCACGTACGTGTCCGCGGTGACGCGCGGCGCGACGATCACCGTCGGCTGGATCGGCGACAGCCGCGTCTACTGGCTGTCCGCCGACGGCGCCGCCGACCCCGCCGAGGACGCGGCGCGGGCACCGGCCGCGGAAGAGCCGGGCCCCGACGAGCCGGGCCCGGACGAGGCCCCGGACGAGGCGGAGGTGAGCACCGGCGACATGGCGGAGCTCGGGCCGTCCCGGCGGCTCACCGAGGACGACTCGTGGGCCGCGTTCATGGTCGCCCAGGGCTCGCTGACCGAGGCGGAGGCGGAGGCGCACCCGAACGCGCACGTCATCACGGCCTGGCTCGGCGCGGACGCCGGGCAGGTCAGCCCGCACGTGGCGACGTTCCGCCCGGCGGGCCCCGGCACGCTGCTGGTCTGCAGCGACGGCCTGTGGAACTACTTCCCGGCGGCCCGCGACCTGGCGGCCCTGCTGGCCGCCGGCCCCGACGCCGCGAACACCGCCAACGGAACGGGCGGCCCCGCACCCGATCCCGATCCCGATCCCGCACCGGAGCCGGAACCGGGAAACGGTCCCGGGCACGACCCGGCGGCCGACCCGCTGGACGTCGCGCGGACGCTGGTGCGCCACGCCCTGGACGCGGGCGGCCGCGACAACATCACGGTCGCCGTGATCCCGCACCCCGCCCCAGGCGGCCCGCAGAGCCGCGTCAATGAGAGCACCCCGCAGAGCACGGAGCAGCCCCGATGAGCGAGCAGCCGCAGTTCACCGTCAAGATCGACCAGAACAAGTTCCTGCCCGAGGGCGGCCGCGAGGTGCACGCCATCGTGTCCGTCGAGGCGACCGCGGAGGGAGGCGCCGCCGCGGCGCCGTCCGCGGCGAAGGCGTCCGAGGTCATCATCATCGACACCTCGGGCTCGATGTCCTACCCCGACACCAAGCTGCGCGCGGCGGTCGCCGCGGCGCAGATCGCCGTCGACACCCTCCGCGACGGCGTCGAGTTCGCGATCATCTCCGGTTCCAACAGCGCCTCGATGGTGTACCCGCAGCACGGCGGCCTCGTCGCCGCGTCCGCGCAGACGAGGCAGAAGGCCAAGCAGGCGCTGGGCCGGCTGAAGGCGTCCGGCGGCACCGCGATCGGGTCGTGGCTGCGGCTGGCCGACGAGCTCTTCGACACCGTCGAGGGCGGAATCCGGCACGCGATCCTGCTGACCGACGGCAAGAACCAGCACGAGACGGCCGAGGAACTCGACGCCGTCCTGTTCCGCTGCGGCGGCCGGTTCGTGTGCGACTGCCGCGGCATCGGCACCGACTGGGAGGTCGCCGAGCTGCGCAAGATCGCCTCGGCGCTGCTCGGCAGCGTCGACGCCGTCGTCGACCCCGCCGATCTCGTCGCCGACTTCCAGGCGATGACGGAGGCGGCGATGGGCAAGGCCGTCGCCGACGTGGCGCTGCGGGTGTGGACGCCGCAGACGGCGACGCTGCGGTTCGTCAAGCAGGTCATGCCGTCGGTGGAGGACCTGACCGGAAAGCGCGTCGAGTCGGCGCCGCAGGCCGGCGACTACCCGCTCGGCGCGTGGGGCACCGAGAGCCGCGACTACCACATCTGCGTGGAGGTCCCGCCCGGCGAGGTCGGCAAGGAGCTGCGCGCCGCGTGGGTCAAGCTCGTCATGCCGGGCGCGCCCGGCGAGGAGGCGCAGGTCCTCTCGACCGGCAACGTCCTGGCCCAGTGGACGGACGACGAGGCCCAGTCCACGAGGATCAACGCGCGAGTTGCGCACTACACCGGCCAGGCCGAACTCGCCGACGAGATCCAGGGCGGGCTGCAGGCCCGCAAGGACGGCGACTTCGACACCGCGACCGCGCGGCTCGGCCGGGCCGTGGTCCTGGCCAACGAGGCGGGCAACGACGCGATCACGGCGATGCTGCGCAAGGTCGTGGACGTCGTCGATCCAGCGACGGGCACCGTCCGGCTGAAGCGCAACGTCGACAAGGGCGACGAGATGGAACTCGACGTCCGGTCCAGCAAGACCGTCCGGACACGCAAGGACGAGACCCTGACCACCCCCCGGCCGGGCGAGCGCTGAGCATGGCGAGCTGCCCCAACGGACACATCACGCAAGCGGCGGACTACTGCGACGTCTGCGGCGAGCGCGTCCTCGGCGCCTCGTCCGCTCCGCCCTCGCCCGGCGCGCCGCCCGGCGCGGGTCCGGGTCCGTCCGGTCCGCAGGCCGCGCCGGGCGGCGTGCGGGCCTGCCCGGACTGCGGGTCGCCCGGCGCCGACCGCTTCTGCGAGGAGTGCGGCTACGACTTCGCGACGGGCGGAGGCCAGCCCACACCGGAAACGGCGAAGGCGAACCCGTCCACGCCCGCGGTGCCGGAAGCGCCCGAGCCGCGGCCCGCCCCGGCCCCACCGG
>NZ_SMKK01000078.1 GCF_004348425.1 Actinomadura sp. 7K507 | reverse complement strand
CCGCCAGTGAGATCCCCGTCGGCGGCGGCAAGGTCTTCGAGGACGCGAAGGTCGTGGTGTGCCAGCCGGCGCAGGGGCAGTTCAAGGCGTACTCCGCGGCCTGCACCCACAAGGGGTGCAGCGTCGACTCGGTGTCCGGAGGCATGATCAACTGCCCCTGCCACGGCAGCAAGTTCAAGATCGCCGACGGTTCGGTGGCCAGCCCGCCGGCGGAGGAGCCGCTGGAGGAGAAGCAGATCACCGTTCAGGGCGACCGGATCATGCTCGCCTGAGCGTCTTGGTGCGCGGCGGGCCGTCCTCGGACGGGGCGGCCCGCCTGCCGTCCGCGCGCCCGCCGTCCGCGCGCCCGCCGTCCGCGCGCCCGCCGTCCGCGCGCCCGCCGGCCGACTGTCCGCCGATGATCTCTCCGTCGGCGGGCTCCCGGGCGTCCGCGAGGTCCTCGTCCGCGGCGTCGCCGGGTGAGGCGTCGCCGGGGGCGAGGCGGAAGCGGGGGAGGGCGCCGGGGTAGTGCTCGCGGACGTGGGAGATCAGGTGCTCGCGCATGTCGCAGCGCAGGTCCCAGGTGCTCGCCGAGTCGGCGGCGCTCATCAGGGCCCGGAGCGTGACCAGTCCGTTCGGCTGCACCTCGACCGCCTGCAGGACCCACTCCCGCCGGTCCCACAGCGGGTTCTCCTTGAGCGCCGAGTACAGTTCGTCGCGCAGTTCCTCGATGGGGACCGACCAGTCGAGATGCAGCTCGACCGAGCCGAGGAGCCGGTTGGAGTGCCGGGTCCAGTTCTCGAACGGCTGTTCGGTGAAGTGCGAGACCGGGAAGATCATCCGGCGGTCGTCCCAGAGGCGCAGCACCACGTACGAGAGGGTCAGCTCCTCGACCCGGCCCCACATGCCCTGCGTGACGACGATGTCGTCCAGGCGCAGCGCGTCGCTGAACGCCAGTTGCAGCCCGGCGAGCAGGTTGCCGAGCGTGGGCCGCGCGGCGATGCCGACGACCAGCCCGGCGACGCCCGCCGAGGCCAGCACCCCGGCGCCGACGGCCCGCACGCCCGGGAAGGTGAACAGGGCGGCGCCCACCGCGAGGACCACGATCAGGACGGCCGCGATGCGGCGGAGCAGGAGCATCTGGGTGCGGGCCTTCCTGGCCCGCCGGTTGCGCTCGCCCTCGATGCGCATCAGCCGCGCGAGCGGCGGATCGGTCAGCGTGTAGCCGATCCGCAGCACCAGCCAGGTGGTGGCGCCGATCGCCGCGATCCGCAGCGCGTGCCGGACCGCGCCCTCCGCCCCGGCGTCCAGCACGTGGTACGGCATCGCGGTGCTGGTGCCGACCACGGCCGCGAACGCGAACGCCGGTGCGGCGCAGCGCGCGGCGACTCGCCCGGCCCCGGGCCATCGCGCCGACAGCCGGCCGGCCAGGAGCCGCCGGCCGCCCTCCACGATGATCACGGATGTGGCTACGGCGGCCGCCAGGACGGCCCATGCCCACAGCGCGGACACCTGTGCAACGCCCCCTCAGGATCTTCCGGAAACTCCGATCGACCCTCCCTTTCCACTCGTTTGGGCATCATCCAGGTGAAAGGGGAGATCTCCGTCACCCCCGGGCGCGGCGCGCGGGAGCGCGGCGTGTCGGTACGGCCCACTAGGCTTCTGAGCGTGGCAGATCCGGCGACCTACCGACCCGCACCGGGCTCCATCCCGGAATCCCCCGGGGTATACCGCTTCCGCGACGAGCACGGCCGGGTCATCTACGTGGGCAAGGCCAAGAGCCTGCGCCAGCGCCTGAACTCCTACTTCGCCGACTTCGCCGCCCTGCACCCCCGCACGCAGACGATGGTGCGGACCGCCGCCCGCGTCGACTGGACCGTCGTCGGCACCGAGGTCGAGGCGCTCCAGCTCGAATACTCCTGGATCAAGGAGTTCGATCCCCGGTTCAACGTCCGCTACCGCGACGACAAGTCCTATCCGTACCTCGCCGTCACCCTGAACGAGGACTTCCCGAGGGTGATGGTGATGCGCGGAGCCAAGCGCAAGGGCGTTCGCTACTTCGGGCCGTACTCCCACGCGTGGGCGATCCGGGAGACGGTCGACCAGCTGCTGCGCGTGTTCCCCGTCCGGACGTGCAGCGCCGGCGTGTTCAAGCGGCAGCACCAGCTCGACCGGCCCTGCCTGCTCGGCTACATCGGCAAGTGCTCGGCGCCGTGCGTGGGCCGCGTCTCCCCGGACGAGCACCGCCTCCTCGCCGAGGACTTCTGCGACTTCATGGCGGGCCACACCGCCCGCTTCACCAAGCGCCTCGAACGCGACATGCGCGAGGCCGCCGCGTCCCAGGAGTACGAGCGCGCCGCCCGGCTCCGCGACGACATCCGCGCCCTGGAACGCGCCCTGGAGAAGCAGACGGTCGTCCTCGCCGACTCCACCGACTGCGACATGATCGCCTTCGCCGAGGACGAGCTGGAGGCGGCCGTCCAGGTCTTCTACGTGCGCGGCGGGCGCATCCGCGGGCAGCGCGGCTGGGTGGTCGACAAGGTCGAGGACGTCACCACCTCCGACCTGGTCGAGCACTTCCTCATCCAGATCTACAGCGAGAGCGAGTCGGTGCCGCGCGAGGTGCTCGTCCCCGCGCTGCCGCCCGAGGAGCACGCCATGACCGAGCTGCTGTCCGAGCAGCGCGGCGGGCCCGTCCGGGTGCGCGTCCCGCAGCGCGGCGACAAGAAGTCCCTGCTGGAGACCGTCGCCCGCAACGCGCACGAGGCGCTCAAGCAGCACAAGACACGCCGCGCGTCCGACCTGACCACCCGCAGCCGCGCGCTGCAGGAGATCCAGGAGTCGCTGGAACTGGACGACGCGCCGCTGCGCATCGAGTGCTACGACGTCTCCAACCTGCAGGGTACGAACGTGGTCGCGTCCATGGTCGTGTTCGAGGACGGCCTGGCCCGCAAGAGCGAGTACCGCCGGTTCACGATCAAGGCCGTCGAGGGGCAGGACGACGTCCGCTCGATCCGCGAGGTCGTCACCCGCCGGTTCAAGCGCTACCTCGCCGAGAGCGAGAAGATGGGCGAGCTGGACCACCTCGGAGACCCGGACGAGGAGGGCGCGCACCAGCCGGTCGACCCGGAGACCGGCAGGCCGCGCAGGTTCGCCTACCCGCCCAACCTGGTGATCGTCGACGGCGGCCCGCCGCAGGTCGCCGCCGCGCAGCGGGCACTCGAAGAGCTGGGCGTCGACGACATCGCGGTCTGCGGCATCGCCAAGCGGCTGGAGGAGCTGTGGCTGCCCGGCGAGGACGACCCGGTGATCCTGCCGCGCAACAGCGAGGGCATGTTCCTCGTGCAGCGGGTCCGCGACGAGGCGCACCGCTTCGCCATCACCTTCCACCGTCAGCGGCGCTCCAAGTCCATGACGGTCAGCGAACTCGATAACGTTCCGGGTCTGGGCCCGGCGCGCCGCGCGGCGCTGCTGAAACACTTCGGCTCGCTGAAGCGGCTGAAGGACGCGACGCCCGAGCAGGTCGCCGAGGTCCCGGGGATCGGGATGCGCAGCGCCGAGGGAATCGTCGCGGCGCTGCACGGCACCGCCTCGCCCGGGAACTCCGGCGGGGACTCCCGGGACCGGGACGGCGGCGCGGGCACGGGCGGAGACGGGGAGCACAGGGGGAGACGGGCATGACCACCGAGACGAAGATCCCGGACATCGTGATAGTCACCGGCATGTCCGGGGCGGGCCGCAGCACCGCGGCCAAGTCCCTGGAGGACCTCGACTGGTTCGTGGTCGACAACCTGCCGCCCGGCCTGCTGGCGACGATGGCCGACCTCGGCGGCCGGGTGAAGGACGCGGTGCCCCGCATCGCCGTCGTCGTCGACGTCCGCAGCCGCGCCTTCACCGAGGACCTGCACTCCTCGATCGCCGAGCTGGAGGCGCGCGGCGTCCACCCGCGGGTGGTGTTCCTGGAGGCCGGGGACGACGACCTCGTGCGCCGCTTCGAGAGCGTCCGGCGCCCCCACCCGCTGCAGGACGACGGGCGCCTCGTCGACGGCATCGCGCGGGAGCGCGAGCTGGTCCGCGAGGTCCGCGCCGAGGCCGATCTGGTGATCGACACCAGCGGGCTCAACGTGCACGAGCTGCGCAACAAGATCATCGGTTTCTTCGGCAACGACACCGGCGAGTCCAGCCTGCGCGCGACCGTCGTCTCGTTCGGCTACAAGTACGGCCTGCCCGTCGACGCCGACCTCGTCGTCGACTGCCGGTTCCTGCCGAACCCGCACTGGGTGCCGGAGCTGCGGCCGAAGACGGGCCGCGACACCGCCGTCCGCGACTACGTCCTCGGCCAGCCCGGCGCCAAGGAGTTCCTGGACGCCTACGCCGAGGTCCTGCGCCTTCTCGCCGGCGGCTACGAGCGCGAGGGCAAGCACTACGTGACCCTCGCCGTGGGATGTACCGGTGGCAAACACCGTAGTGTGGCCATGGCGGAACAGATCGCCGCCCGGCTGCGGGACGAGGGCATCGAGGTCCAGGTCGCCCACCGTGACCTCGGCCGCGAGTGATACCCGCCCGGGGCCGGCGCGGGTCCCGGACGAGGAGAGTAACGGCACGGTGAAGCCCAACGGCCCGAAGGTCGTCGCGCTCGGCGGCGGCCATGGCCTCTATGCCTCGCTGTCGGCGCTGCGCCGCGTCACCGACCGGTTGACCGCGATCGTCACCGTCGCCGACGACGGCGGCTCCAGCGGGCGGCTCCGCCGCGAGCTGGGCGTGCTGCCGCCCGGCGACCTGCGCATGGCGCTGGCCGCCCTGTGCGGGGACGACGAGTGGGGCCAGACGTGGCGGGACGTGGTGCAGCACCGCTTCGGCAGCGAGGGCGACCTGCGCGGCCACGCCGTCGGCAACCTCCTCATCGTCGCCCTGTGGGAACTGCTCGGCGAGGTCGCGCCGGACGCCGCCGGCGGGGCGGGCTCCACCGTCGCCGGCCTCGACTGGGTCGGCCGCCTCCTCGGCGCGCACGGCCGGGTCCTGCCGATGGCCGCCGTCCCGATGGACATCGTCGCCGAGGTCCGCGGCGCCGACCCGTCCCGCCCGGACGAGATCGCCCACGTCAAAGGGCAGGTCGCCTGCGCGAGAACGCCCGGCAGCGTCCTCGGGGTGTCCCTCGTCCCCGCCGACCCGCCCGCGTGCCCCGAGGCCCTCGCCGCCGTCGAGGACGCCGACTGGATCGTGTTCGGCCCCGGCTCCTGGTTCACCAGCGTCCTGCCGCACCTCAAGGTGCCCGCCCTGGCCCGCGCCCTGACCTCCTCCCGCGCCCGCCGCGCCGTCGCGCTGAACCTCGCGCCGCAGCCCGGCGAGACCGACGACTTCTCCCCGCAGACCCACCTGGAGGTCCTGCGGGCCCACGCGCCCGACCTCAGCGTGGACGTGGTCGTCGCCGACGGCGGCGTGGTGGACGATCCGGCCGCCCTCGACAAGGCCGTCCAGGCGATCGGCGGGCGTCTCGTCCTCGCCGACGTCGCCGCCGACGACGGTTCACCGCGTCATGAACCCGCCCGTCTGGCCCAAGCCTTCTACAAGATATTCACTGACTGACGACCCGCGGGGCCGGGATCGGCCAGACTGCTGGGAGTCCGATAGGGGGAGGGGTTCATCAGATGGCGATGACCGGTGTGGTCAAGGACGAGCTGAGCAGGCTCACGGTCATGAAGCCGTGCTGCCGCAAGGCCGAGGTCTCGACGCTGCTGCGCTTCGCGGGGGGGCTGCACCTGGTCAGCGGCCGTATCGTGATCGAGGCCGAAATCGACACCGGCGTCGCGGCACGGCGCCTGATCAAGGACGTCGCGGAGGTGTTCGGCCACACCTCCGAGGTGGTCGTGCTCGCCCCGAGCGGACTGCGCAAGGGCAACCGCTACGTCGTCCGCGTCTTCCGGGACGGCGAGTCGCTCGCCCGGCAGACCGGCCTCATCGACAACAACGGCCGGCCCGTCCGCGGCCTGCCCCGGCACGTCGTCGCGGGCGCGGCCTGCGACGCCGAGTCCGCCTGGCGCGGCGCGTTCCTCGCGCACGGCTCGCTCACCGAGCCCGGCCGGTCCATGTGCCTGGAGGTGACCTGCCCGGGCCCCGAGGCGGCGCTCGCCCTCGTCGGCGCCGCCCGCCGCCTCAAGATCCACGCCAAGGCCCGCGAGGTCCGCGGCGTCGACCGCGTCGTCGTCCGCGACGGCGACGCGATCAGCGCCCTGCTCACCCGCCTCGGCGCCCACGACAGCGTCCTCGCCTGGGAGGAACGCCGCATGCGGCGCGAGGTCCGCGCCACCGCCAACCGCCTCGCCAACTTCGACGACGCCAACCTGCGCCGGTCCGCCCGCGCCGCCGTCGCCGCCGGGGCCCGCGTCGCCCGCGCCCTGGAGATCCTCGGCGACGACGCCCCCGAGCACCTGGTCAGCGCCGGCCGCCTCCGCCTGGAGCACAAGCAGGCGTCCCTGGAGGAGCTCGGCCAGCTCTCCGACCCGCCCCTCACCAAGGACGCCATCGCCGGCCGCATCCGCCGCCTCCTGGCCATGGCCGACAAGCGCGCCGGCGACCAGGGCGTCCCCGGCACCGACGCCAACCTGACCGCCGACATGCTCGCTCCGTAGTTTTTGTAGTTCCCTTGGCGTCGGGCCCTGGGGGCCCTCCTTCGGCGGGAACTACGGTGCGATCGCTGCATCGCTCCGGCTCGCCTGGCGGCTCGCTGCGCGATCAGGTTCTCGCAAGCTCGAACCTGCCTTCGGTCGCGATCGCGACGTTTGAGGTCGTCGCGTGGTTGGGGTGCGGGCTGAGGTGGGTGCGCCTTTTCAGTGCCACGGCAGGGTCTTGGAGGGTGCCCTGGTGTTGGACGTTCAGGGGGTTATTCGCGGGTCAGGTCGCCTCTGAGGATTCGGTGGATCAGGTCTTCGCGGAGTTGGCCGTAGCCGGTCTCGGCCCAGATGCTCTCGGTCGGGTCGGCCTCGTAGTAGGGGACGTCGCGGCCGTCGCGGTGGTCCAGGAGGACGTCGGGGGTCTGCTTCTGGCGGGCCGTGCGGGCGCAGTCGCGGCAGGTCCGGACGTGGAGGCGCTTGCGGGAGCCGATGGGGCGCCAGTCGAGCTTGGTCGTGGCGTCCCCGTGCAGGGGGTTGAAGAAGCACAGGGGGATCGGGGGGATCTCCGGTTCGCCCTTCGCGGCCGCCTGCGCCGAGGCGAGGGCGTCGCGGCCCTGGTCGACCAGGACGAGGACGCCGGCGAGGTCGGGGACGCCGCGGGCGGCGTCGAGGGTCTTGCCGGCGGCCTGGTAGGCGTCGAGGGCGCGGGTCATCAGGGTCCGGGCCCGTTCGCCGGTGGCGGGGGTGCTGCTCTCGTCGAGGAGTTCGCCGAACGCGATGACCTCGCGGGACGCCTGCTCGCGGAGTTGCTCCTCGCTGGCGCGGCTCGCGGTGGCGAACACCGTGCGGGGCATCAGGAGGCCGTTGTCCTCGCGGCTGACGGATGCCATGCGGCGCCGCCGCCACAGCAGGAGGCCCGCGACGCCGGCCACAGCGACGCCGGCCGCGCCCAGGGGGAGGGCGAGGCCGCCGTCCCCCTCCGACGCGGTGCCGGGGGCGTCCCTCTCGCGGATCTTCTTGACGCGCTCGCTGAGCTCGTCGGAGACGCGCTTGTACTCCTGGGAGGCCTTCCCAGAGATGATCAGGTCGAGGATGCGGGACAGCCGGGCGGCGAGCGGCGTGTCGTCCATGGCGCGGTCGAACTTGACGGCCCGCGCGGCGTCGGCGGCCTGGTGGTCGCCGCCCCACTCTTCCGCGGCCAGGTCCTGGTTGTCGTCGTCGAAGGTGATGAAGATGCCGTCGCGGCCCAGCCGGTCGTGGACGACGGTCGCGAGCTGCTCGCCGTCGGTCCACGTGCCGCCCTGGACCAGCGGGACGAGCACGACGAAGACGGGCGCGGGCGCCTTCCCGGCCTTGGCGATGAGCTTGCGCCGCTCCGCCTCGGGGAGCGCGGACGCCAGCGACGGGTCGACGTGGATCGGGGAGCGGCGGAGCGCGGCGGCCAGCCGTTCGCCGGGGGACGGTTCAGTCAACACCGAGATACCTCATCACCCTTGGGAGGAACTTCTTGCCGTGGGCGCCCCATGCCTCGTCCCGCCATACGCCGGGGATCGCGGTGTGGGGGCGGCGGCCGTCCGGTCCGGGGACCCTGAGCAGGTTCGCGACGGTCAGCCCGCCCCGCTTGTCGAGCTGCGCGCAGGCCGCGCAGAGCGGGCACGGCCGGGGCAGGCGGTTGTCGACCTTCGGGACGTGCCTGCGCACCGTGGACTCGCCGTGCAGCGGGTTCACCAGGCAGGGCGCGGGAGGCGTGGCGGTGTCCCGGACGAGGGCGACGCGGCCTTGCCGGGAGAGGACGATCGCGCCGACGAGGTCGACGGCGCGGCTCTCGTCGTCCTTGGCGTCGTCGTAGAGGATCTGCGCGGCGTCGTAGGCGGAGACGGCGTAGGCGCGGCCCTTCTCGGCTTCGGCCGTGGCGAGCAGCAGGCGAAGCCGTTCCAGTTCCCTGGCCGCCTGCCTGCGCAACCGGCGCATGCCGGGCTTGGTGCCGGTCCAGTTGTGCTTGAGGACCTTCCCCTTGTCCCGGGGGGCCCTCCGGACGCCCAGCAGGGCGAGGAGACCGAGCCCGAGCCAGTACAGCAGCGGGGCGGCGATCGGCCCGGCTATGAAGAGCCCGGTGAGGAACGGGGCCTGGATCTCGGGGTCGCGTGCCGTGAACCTGTTCTCCTCCCCGAACGGTTCCGGGGTGGAGTACAGGGTCGGCAGGGTGGGCGACCTCGTGGGTGCTGTGGCGTAGGCGTTCAGCCGCTCGGTGATCCGCTCCGCGAGCCCTTCGAACGGACGCTCGGTGTCGGCCGGCTTCCAGCTTCCCGGTTCGCCCTCGTCCAGCGACGAGTACCTGTAGCGGCGCGGGACCCGGAAAGCCTCCGAGTCCATGTATCCGCGCGAATCGACCATCAGGTAGAGCCCGTCGCGCTTGGACCGCTCGTGCAGGGCGAACAGGAACGCCTCGTTGCGGCCCTGGGACTCGGAGTCGTTCGGGTTCGGGATGACGACGACATAGGCGGGGACGCCGAGCTGCCGCCCGGTCCTGCCGACGGCCTGCTGGATCCGGCCGCGCTCGGACTCGTCGAGAGCGGCGCTGACGTCGGGGTCGACGAACAGGGGGCTCTTGCCGAGAGCCGCCGCGACCCTGTCCACCCGGTCGTGGGCGTGCGGGGGATCGTTCGCGGCCGCGGCGGGTGCCGGCCACGCGGTCAGGACGGTCAGGACGAGGGCGCCGAGGAGCGCCTGTGCACGTCTCATCGGCGCCCCTTCTCCGGCTTCTTCGCCTGTGGTTTCTTCGGCTGTGGCTTCTTCGTCCGTTGCGGTTTCGCCCGGCGGATGCGGCGGTGGATCAGGAAAGCGAGGAAGGGCACGCCGGTGAGCGCGGCGCCCCCGCCGAACACGCCCCACTCCACGTACGCCGCCCGGCGGTCCGCGGCGTCGTCGGCGTCCAGCCTCTTGCGGACCTCCGACTCCGGCCTCGGGCCCCTCCGGTCGGCGCGCTCCCGCGCCCTGCCCGACAGCGCGACGTCGACGAACCGCGCGACCTGCTCGGGTGCGGTCGCGTCGGAGGGCAGCTCCACCCGCGTGGCCTGCAAGGCGTCCTTCACCGGAAGGCGCCGGGTGCCGCCGAACTGGCGCACCCCCGCGTCGGAGGTGGAGGGCGAGATCACGAGGTAGATCCCGTCCTCGCGCACCCGGTCGCGGAGGAGCGCGATGAGGTCCTCGGCGGCGCCGTCGAGCCCGAGTTCGATGGTGGGCGTCACCGCCACGTACGCGGGCACTCCGAGCCGGGCGACGGACGCCTTGATCTGCTCGGCGGCGTCGGGCGGCAGCACCCGCTGGGCGTGGTCGGTGACGTAGACGGGATCGCGGCGCAGTTCCGCGGCGATGTGATCGGCGCGGGTCACCGGGTTGGCGCGTTCCAGGCCGGCGGCCGGGGCGGCGAGCAGGCAGCCGAGCAGGCCGGTCATGATCAGGACAAACCACGCGCGCCACATGGACGGGGATTGTAGTGATGATCGCCGTGATGTCGTGACCGGGGACGCGACCCGGCGATCCCCCGGCCGGGGGAGGCGGGCTCACCCCGGGAATCCCACGTCGCCGGTGTCAAGCTACCCGCGGGTCATTGGATAGGGTCGAAGGCAGGGGGAGACCCCGGATCGACCGTAGTTTTGACGGCCCGGACGACGCCGGGCGCTATCGATGTGCGAGGAGAGCCGTTCCGTGACCATCCGAGTAGGCATCAACGGGTTCGGCCGGATCGGCCGCAACTTCTACCGAGCCGTGAAGGCGTCCGGGGCCGACATCGAGATCGTGGCGGTCAACGACCTGACCGACAACGCCACGCTCGCCCACCTGCTCAAGTACGACAGCATCCTCGGCCGCTTCCCCGAGGACGTGCGCGCGGGCACGGACGAGATCGTCGTCGGCGGCAAGAGCATCAAGGCGTTTGCGGAGCGCGACCCCGCCAACCTCAAGTGGAGTGATGTCGGCGCCGACATCGTCGTAGAGTCCACCGGGTTCTTCACCGACGCGACCAAGGCCAAGGTGCACGCCGACAACGGCGCCAAGAAGGTGATCATTTCCGCGCCGGCCAAGAACGAGGACGTCACCGTCGTCTTCGGCGTCAACGAGGACCAGTACGACGCCGCGAACCACACGGTGATCTCCAACGCGTCCTGCACCACGAACTGCCTGGCCCCGCTGGCGAAGGTGCTGCACGACTCCTTCGTCATCGAGAAGGGCCTGATGACGACGATCCACGCCTACACCCAGGACCAGAACCTGCAGGACGGCCCGCACGCGGACCTGCGCCGCGCCCGCGCCGCCGCGCTGAACGTCGTGCCGGCCTCCACCGGCGCCGCCAAGGCCATCGGCCTGGTGATGCCCGAGCTGAACGGCAAGCTGAACGGCTACGCGCTGCGCGTCCCGCTGCCGACCGGCTCGGCCACCGACCTCACCGTGACGCTGTCCCGCGAGGTCACGGCCGAGGAGGTCAACGAGGCGTTCAAGACCGCGGCCGAGGGCCCGCTGAAGGGCTACCTCACCTACACCGAGGACCCGATCGTCTCCTCCGACATCGTCACCGACCCGGCGTCCTGCATCTTCGACTCCGGGCTGACGAAGGTCATCGGCGACCAGGTCAAGGTCGTCGGCTGGTACGACAACGAGTGGGGCTACTCCAACCGCCTCGTCGACCTCGTCAAGCTCGTCGGCTCGCAGCTCTGACCGAAGCCGATCCGCGCCGTGACCGCGCGCCTGGGCGCGCGGTCACGGCGCGGCCGTGTACGGAAGGACACCGGACATCCCGATGCGCACCATTGACGATCTCGACGTCGCCGGAAGGCGCGTGCTCGTCCGCGCGGACCTGAACGTCCCGCTCCAGAGCGGCTCCATCACCGACGACGGGCGGATCCGGGCGAGCCTGCCGACGATCGAGGCGCTGCGGACCCGGGGCGCCAAGGTCATCGTCTGCGCCCACCTCGGCCGCCCCAAGGGCGAAGTCAAGCCCGAGTTCTCCCTGGCCCCGGTCGCGGAACGGCTCGGTGAGCTGCTCGGCGCGGACGTGACGGCCGCGCGCGACGTCGTCGGCGACTCCGCCCGCGCCGCCGTGGACGGCCTCGCGGACGGCGGTGTCGCGCTGCTGGAGAACCTGCGCTTCGAGCCGGGCGAGACCAGCAAGGACGACGCCGAGCGCGGCGCGTTCGCCGACCGGCTCGCCGCGCTGGCCGATCTCTACGTGGGGGACGGGTTCGGCGCCGTCCACCGCAGGCACGCGTCCGTCTACGACGTGCCGGAGCGGCTGCCGCACGCCGCCGGCGGGCTGATCGCCGCCGAGGTCGAGGTGCTGAAGAGGCTCACCGAGGACGTCGAGCGGCCCTACGCCGTCGCGCTCGGCGGCTCCAAGGTGTCCGACAAGCTCGGGGTGATCGACAACCTGCTCGGCAAGGCCGACCGCATCCTGATCGGCGGCGGCATGGTGTTCACGTTCCTGAAGGCCCAGGGGCACGAGGTCGGCAAGAGCCTCCTGGAGGAGGACCAGCTCGACACCGTCCGCGAATACCTGCGGCGCGCCGGAGAGGCCGGTGTGGAGTTCGTGCTCCCCGTCGACATCGTCGCCGCCACCGCGTTCGCCGCCGACGCGGAGCACGACGTGGTCGCCGCCGACGCCATCCCGTCCGACCGGCTCGGCCTGGACATCGGCCCCGAGTCCGGCAAGCTGTTCGCCGCGCGCCTCGCCGACGCCCGCACCGTGTTCTGGAACGGCCCGATGGGCGTGTTCGAGATGGAGCCCTACTCGCACGGCACCCGCGCCGTCGCGCAGGCGCTCCTCGACTCCGGCGCGTTCACCGTGGTCGGCGGCGGCGACTCGGCCGCGGCGGTGCGGCGACTCGGCTTCGACGAGACCGCCTTCTCCCACATCTCGACCGGCGGCGGCGCGAGCCTCGAATACCTCGAAGGCAAGACGCTGCCCGGCCTGCAGGCCCTGGAGGACTGACCGATGGCGCCCAAGAACCCTTCCGGCACGCAGAGCGGCCGCAAGCCGCTCATGGCGGGCAACTGGAAGATGAACAACAACCACTTCGACGCGATCAAGCTCGTGCAGAAGATGGCGTTCGCGCTGAAGGACGCCGACCACGACGCCGTCGACATCGCCGTGCTGCCGCCGTTCACGGCGATCCGCTCGGTGCAGACGCTGGTGGACGCCGACAAGCTCGGGATCCAGTACGGCGCGCAGGACGTCTCCGAGCACGCCTCGGGCGCGTACACGGGCGAGATCTCCGCCGCGATGCTGGCCAAGCTGGGATGCACCTATGTCACCGTGGGGCACTCCGAGCGCCGCCAGTACCACGCCGAGGACGACGCCGTCGTCAACGCCAAGGCCAGGGCCGCGCTCGGCGCGGACCTCAGCCCCATCCTGTGCGTGGGCGAGGGGCTGGAGGTCCGCAAGAGCGGCGGGCACGTCCCGCACGTCCTGGAGCAGCTGGACGGCGGGCTGGAGAAGATCCCCGCCGACCAGGTGCGGCGGACCGTGATCGCCTACGAGCCGGTCTGGGCGATCGGCACCGGCGAGGTCGCCACCCCGCAGGACGCGCAGGAGGTCTGCGCCGCCATCAGGACACGGCTCGCCGACCTGTACGACGGCGGACTGGCCGACCAGGTGCGTATCCTGTATGGCGGTTCGGTCAAGGGCGGCAACATCGCCAAGCTCATGGTGCAGGACGACGTGGACGGCGCCTTGGTCGGTGGTGCCAGCCTGGACCCGGGAGAGTTCGTCAAAATCTGCCGGTACCGGGATCTCCCTGTCTGATCAAAACTGATCAATTCTGCTTGAACTGGGGGTTCTTGCCGAACCAGCGGGTAGTTCGTCGTACCCTTCGTACCTGACGGGTAAACCGCCCGGCCCGACCCGCCGTCCTGAACTACGAAGACAAGGCGCTGGAGAATCGTGATCATCGCAACGTCCATCGTGCTCATCACCTCGAGCCTGCTGATGGTGGTCCTCGTCCTCATGCACAAGGGCAAGGGCGGCGGACTGTCCGACATGTTCGGCGGCGGCATCTCGACGTCGCTGGGCGGGTCCTCGGTGGTGGAGCGCAACCTCGACCGCCTGACCGTCGGCGTCGGCGTGATCTGGTTCGCCTCCATCGTCGTCCTGGGGCTGCTCTTCAAGGGCAACGGCGCCGGCTGAACCGCCCGTCCGGCACATGCGAGCGCCGCGCCGACCTGGAGGACACGGGCGGCGGCGGAAACACTGAGCGAGGAGTACTTCGTGGGTAGTGGCAACGCGATTCGGGGCAGCCGCGTCGGGGCCGGTCCGATGGGAGAGGCCGAGCGCGGCGACGCGGCCCCCCGCGTCTGGGTGACGTTCTACTGCGCCAACCGGCACGAGACCCGCCCCAGCTTCGCGACCGACGTCTCGGTCCCCGAGACCTGGGACTGTCCGCGCTGCGGCTTCCCCGCCGGGCAGGACTCGGAGAACCCCCCGGCGCCGCCGAGGACCGAGCCGTACAAGACGCACCTGGCGTACGTGAAGGAGCGCCGCAGCGACGAGGACGGCGAGGCCATACTCGAGGAGGCACTCGCCAAGCTCCGCGAGAAGCGCGCCGCCGTCAAGAAGGCCCTGGAGTCCGCCGGGCGCTGACGCCCGCCGCACACCACCGCACAGCCCGGCCCCCGCCGAGGGGGACCGGGCTCTGCTGTGTTCATGGCGTTTGTTTCCTCCGCCGGGCGGTCGCCGCGGGGGCGGCTCGCTATGATGGCGCGTACGCGACTGGCGCAGTCAAGGTGGAGACGACCACCGGGGAGCGAAAGCAGTCCGCACGCCGCGCGCCTGGGTGTACGGGTCCCCTACGCCGGGGCGCCCGAAGTCCCGGCGCGAGCAGCGCGGAGGCTCACGATGCACGAACCGGCCGTACCCCATCTGCAGGACCAGGACCCCGAGATCGCGGGGCTGGTGGAGGCCGAAGCCCGCCGCCAGTACGAGAAGATCCGGCTGATCGCCTCGGAGAACTACGTGTCGCCCGCCGTCCTCGAGGCCACCGGGAGCGTCCTGACCAACAAGTACTCCGAGGGCTACGCGGGCAAGCGGTACTACGAGGGCCAGCAGAACGTCGACCCGATCGAGTCGCTGGCCATCGACCGGGCGAAGGAGCTCTTCGGCGTCGAGCACGCCAACGTCCAGCCGTACTCGGGGTCGCCCGCCAACCTCGCCGTCTACATGGCGTTCCTGGAGCCCGGCGACAAGGTGATGGGCCTGTCGCTGCCGATGGGCGGCCACCTCACGCACGGCTGGTCGGTGTCGGCGACGGGCAAGTGGTTCACGCCCGTCCGGTACGACGTGCGCGCCGACACCGGCCGGGTCGACATGGACGAGGTCCGCGACCTGGCGCTCAGGGAGCGGCCCAAGCTCATCTGGTGCGGCGGCACCGCGATCCCGCGCACGATCGACTTCCCGGCGTTCGCGGAGATCGCCCGCGAGACCGGGGCGGTGCTGGCCGCGGACATCGCGCACATCGCGGGCCTCGTCGCGGGCGGTGCGCACCCGTCCCCGGCCGGCCACGCCGACGTGATCTCCACCACCACGCACAAGACGCTGCGCGGCCCGCGCGGCGCGATGATCATGTCGACGGCCGAGCACGCGAAGGCGGTCGACAAGGCCGTCTTCCCCGGCCTGCAGGGCGGCCCGCACAACCACACCACCGCCGCGATCGCCGTCGCGCTGAAGGAGGCCGCGCAGCGGGACTTCTCCGGGTACGCGAGCCGGATCGTCGCGAACGCCAGAGCGCTGGCCGCGGCGCTGCTGGAACGCGGCTACGACCTGATCTCCGGCGGTACCGACAACCACCTGATCCTGATCGACCTCACGAGCAAGGGCGTCGCGGGCAAGCCCGCCGCGCAGGCCCTCGACCGCGCCGGGATCGAGCTGAACCACAACGCGGTCCCGTTCGACCCGCGCAAGCCGTTCGACCCGTCCGGGCTGCGGATCGGCACCGCCGCGATCACCACCCGCGGGCTGGAGGAGGCGCGGATGCCGCAGGTCGCGGCGTGGATCGACGAGGTCGTCCAGGCCGCCGCCAAGCAGGACGGGACGGTCGTCGAGCGGGTCGCCGGGCAGATCCGCGAGATGCTCGCCGCGTACCCGATGCCGGGCTGGTCGACCGCGCCCTAGCGGCCGCGGAGGAGGGTGATCATGCGCCAGGCTCCGGGGTCGGTGAGGGCCACCGCGTCCTCGCCGGCCCCGAAGTCGCCGTACTGCGCGACGACCTCCAGCCCGCCGGCCAGGCGGATGACGGCGTCGAGCTCGGTGGCCGTCCAGAACCGGTAGGGGACGACGTCGCGCAGCACCCGCGCGGCGCCGTTCCCGGTGATCGTCATGGTGACGTGGTCGTCGGCGATCTGCGTCACCGGGTCGAGCCGGTCGGTCGGCTCGCCCCAGCGCACGCTCGCGTGGACGCCGTCGCGCTCGACCGTCCAGCCGGTGCTGACGGTCGGGTCATCGCTCAGCCGGTCGCGGGGGTGCGACATCTCGACGGCGTACAGGCCGCCGGGGGACAGGTGCGCCGCGGCCCGGCGCAGGTGCGCGACGAACGCGTCCAGCGCCATCAGGTGTGACGTGGAGTCGAGCATGGTCACGATGAGGTCGAACCGGCGGCCCAGGTCGAACCGGGTCATGTCGTCCTGGACGACCTCTAGCCCCACTCCGCCGCGCTGCGCCTCGCGGGCCGCGTAGGCGCACATTTCCGGATTCAGATCGAGCGCGGTCGCGGCCAGCCCGCGGCGGGCGAACTCGCGGGCGTGCTCTGCGGGACCGGCGGCCAGCTCCAGGACCGTCCCGGGCCGCCCCGCCGCGCGGTGCGCGGCGCACCAGGCGAGCAGGACGTCCACCTCGGCGGCCACGTCGCGGAACGAGCACGCCAGCTCGTACGCCCAGGGATCGTCGTAGATGCCGGTCACCCGGCCATCCTGCCAGCGCGCCCGGCCCCGCGTGTCACGCGACCGCCACGTCACCGTGCGCCCGGGTTCCACATACCGGACGGGGACTTGAGCACTCCCTGCCGACCGCCTACCGTGCGGTGGGTGATCGACCCCGTGAGCGGTGAGCCCGCCGACGACCGGCCTCCGCGCGGTCCGTCCACGACCCGCCTTCCCCTGCTGACCCCCGGCTCGCTCAGCGACGAGCAGCGGACCGTCTACGAGGCGCTGACCGGCGGCCCGCGCACCGCGGGGCGCACCCCGCCGGCCAACCTGGCCGACGAGTCCGGACGCCTCCTCGGCCCCTTCAACGCCATGCTCTACAGCCCGTCCGTGGGCCTGCCGCTGCAGGACCTCGGCGCCGCGCTGCGCTTCCGGACCGCGTTCACCAAGCGCGAGCGGGAGATCGCGACGCTGGTCGTCGCCGCGCACGTCCGCTCCGACTACGAGTGGTACGCGCACGAGCGGATCGGGCGCCGCGCCGGGCTCGGCGAGGACGAGATGGCCGCGCTGCGCGAGGGGCGCGCCCCCATGCTCGCCGACGTCCGCGAACGCGTCGTCTACGAGGCGACGCGGCAGCTCGTCGCCGAGGACGACCTCAGCGACGCCGTGTTCACCGAGGCCGCGGCCACGCTGGGCCGTACCGCCCTCGTGGAGCTGGTCACGCTCGTCGGGTACTACAAGGCGCTGGCGCTCCAGCTGCGCGTGTTCCGGGTGGGCGTCCCGGACGGCGAGACCCCGCCGCAGTGGCCCGCCGCGGAGGGCGGGGATGACTGAGGTCCTGCGCACGGTCCGGCTCGTCCTGCAGCCGCTGACCATGCGCGACCACGGCGCGCTGCTGACGCACTGGACGGGCCCCCTCGTCCGCCGCCACCTGTTCGCCGACCGGACGATCTCCGCCGTCCAGGTCACCGAGATCATCGACGCCAGCGAGCGGGACTTCGCCACCGAGGGCTACGGGCTGTGGGCGCTGCGCCCCGCCCGCTGGACCGCCGGGATCGACGGCGCCGCGCCGGGCGAGCCGCTGATCGGCGTGGCGGGGCTCAGCCATCACGACGGGCCGCTCGGCCACGGCGTGGACGTGGAGATCCTCTACAGCCTGGAACCGGAACGCTGGGGGCAGGGCCTCGCCGCCGAGGCGTCCCGCGCGGTGCTCGACTACGCGTTCGGGGTCGTCGGCCTGCACCGGGTCACCGCCGAGATCGACACGGCGAACCCGGCGTCGGCGGAGATCGCGCTGCAGCTGGGGATGCGCCGCCGCCGCGAGGGACCGGCCGGCCCGGACGGCGCCGCCTACTACTCGGCGGACCGCTCCCGGTGGATCGGATCCCGCCGCGTCGTCGACGCCGTCCTGTAGGTCCGTCCTGTAGGTCCGCCGCGTACGTCCCCGTGTCTGTCAGGAGGCGGCGGGCGGGCCGCCGCGCCAGGTGGGCAGCGGGTCGCGGCCCACCGCCACGTCGAAGGCGGCGCGGGCCAGGAGCCGGGTGGAGTCGAGCGTGGGCAGCGGAGAAACGCCGGGCGTCACCAGGAGCGGGATCTCGGTGCACACGAGCGCGACGGCGTCGCAGCCGCGCTCGGCGAGGCGTTCGATGATCCGCACGTACTCGCGGCGCGCGTCCTCGGTGACGACCCCGTTGACCAGCTCATCGAAGATGATCTTGTGGACGGTCGCCCGGTCCGCCTCGTCCGGGACCTCGGCGGCGATGCCGCGCTCCGCCAGCTCGCGGGGGTAGACGGTGCCGTCCATCGTGTAGCGGGTGCCGAGGACGCCGACGCGCGTCCGGCCGTCGCGGGCGGCGCGGCCGGCGACGACCCGCGCGATGTGCAGGCCGGGCAGCGGCAGATCGCCGCCGGGCCGTTCGAGCGCCATGTGCGCGGTGTTGTCCGGGCACACGAAGAAGTCCGCGCCCGCCGCCGCGAGCCGCCGGACGCTCTCGGCGAGCGTCGCCTTGATCGGGTCGTGGTCTCCGGCGTCCCAGGCGGGCATGCTCCGCGCCATCGCGATGAGGTCGAGCGTCACGTCCGGATGGTCGTCGGGCCCCAGTTCGCGGAAGCCCTCCTGGCAGAAGGCCCGGAGGCACAGCGCGGCGCCTTCCGCGCTGTGGGCGAGGATTCCGAGGTGCTTCACGGCAGGTCCCCCCAGGTCGGTGCGGTGATCACTTGCCCAGTATCACCGCACCGGCCCGTCCTGGCGAACTCGTTCAGGCGAGGAGGGACGTCAGGTCCGACAGGTCGTCCGCCTCGGCCAGGTGGTAGGTGAGGTCGGTGATCCGGTCCGCCTGCGACTCGGTGACGCAGCGGGTGGCGTTCAGGCGGAACTTCGTCGCCAGTTCCTCGGACGACAGCGGGTTGCCGGGGCCGCCGCGGTTGTCGTCCACCCGCGCCTCCAGTTCGGTGCCGTCGCGCATCCGGACGCGCAGGACGGCCGGGAACTGGTGCGGGAAGATCTCGTCGCAGCGTGCGTCGGGCACGCAGCGCACCTTCGCGGCCAGCGCCAGCCGGGCGGGGTCCGCGGCGGCCTCGTCGGTGAAGTCCTCGTGGAAGACGCCGAGACCGCCGCCGCCCAGGAGCGCCGCCGCGACCGTGTAGGGGCCGGAGAACGCGGCGTGGTAGCCGGACTTGGGACGGATCTTGTCCTCGTGGGGTTCGCCGATCGTGCGGAGGACGGGCGTCGGGGCACCGAGTTCGATGCTCTCGATCCCGGCCGTGTCCAGCCCGCGCTCGCGCAGCCGGCGGGCGGCGTCGATGCCGGCGTGGGTGAAGTGGTTGCACGGGTAGGGCTTGAAGAAGATCCCCGGCAGTTCCCAGTGCTCGCCCAGCCCGGACGTGAGGGCGTCCAGGTCGACCTGGTCGCCGCAGAACGCCTGGAGGAACCCGAAGCGGCCTTCGAGGACGGTGGGCGGGCCGGTGATGCCGGTCCGGGCGAGACCGGCGGCCGTGACGGCGGCGTGCGCGGCCCAGCCGCAGTGGATCCGCTTGACGGTGCCGCCGGTCCGGTTGGCCTCCAGGATGCCCGAGCCCATGCTGGCGGCGATGCCCATCGCGTCCGCGATGCCGGCGGCGTCCAGGCCGGACAGCATCGCGGCGGACGCGGCGGCGCCGACCGCGCCGCAGATCGCGGTGGCGTGCAGCCCGCGCTCGAAGAACACCGAGTTGCCGAGGTCGCGGTCGTAGCCCGCCATGCCCAGCCGGACGGTGATCTCGATGCCGACTCCCACCGCGTCCAGCAGCAGGGCTCCGCCGGCGCCGCGGGACTCCGCCACGGCCAGCGCGGCGGGCACTACGGAGGCCGACGGGTGCAGGACGGACGGCAGGTGCGTGTCGTCGAAGTCGAGGGAGTGCGCGAGGGTGCCGTTCAGCAGCGCGGCGCTCGGCTCGGGGAGGCGGGTGCCCGTGCCGATCGCGGTGGCGCGCCCGGCGCCGCCCCACTCGGCGACGAGGTCGCCGACGGCGCGGGCCGGCGGCTCCGCCGTCGCGGCCAGGCTGTTGCCCAGGGCGTCCAGGACCCGGCGGGCGGCGTCGGCGCGCAGCTCGGGGGACAGGCCGCGCTCGCCCGCGTCCGCGGCCAGGGCGGCGAGACGCTGGACCGAGGTCATACCGTCGCCGGTCACGCGGTCACCGCCGCGAGGGGACGGACGGGGGAGCCGGTGCCGCCCTTGATCCGCAGCGGGGCGAGCACGAACACGAACTCGCGGAGCCCGGACTCGGCGAGCGCCTCCAGGTCGAGGTGCTCCAGGATGAAGATCCCCGATTCGACCAGCAGGATGCGGTGGACGGGCAGGACGGCGTGGCCGGCGCCCTCCGGGATCTGCTCGTAGGCGGTGGTGTCGGAGCCGGTCGCGGCGATTCCCCGGTCGGCGAGCCAGCGCGCGGCGTCCGTGGTGGCGCCCGGCACGCCGGTCTCCTTCCCGAGGTAGGCGGTGGTGTCGCCGAAGTTGCGCGCCCACCCGGTGCGGATCAGCGCGACATCACCCTCGCCAGGTTCGACCCCCGCCCGCTTGGCGGCGAGGTCCAGGTCCTCGGCGGTGACACCGTAGCCGGGCGGCAGCGTCGCCACGTCGTGGAGCGCCGCCACGTCCAGCAGGACGCCCCGGCGGAGGAGGCCGGGAAGGTTCTCGGCGCCGTGCGAGGTGAAGGCTCCGCCGCGCTGGGCGTCGGCGGCGGAGACTCCGCCGTGCAGTTCGCCGTTGTGGCTGACGTGGGACAGCGCGTCGATGTGCGTCCCGACGTGCCCGCCGGTCACGATGATCTCGTTGGCGGCGGAGCCGCCGTCCGGGCGCTCCATGTCGCCGTGCCGCCGGATCAGCGTCATCCGGAACCCGGGGTGGTTGGGGGAGCAGGGCATGCCGGTGAAGAACGGATGTCCCAGCTCGATCAGCCGGACCCCGCCGGCGACGGCCGCGAGGAGCGGGTCTTGGGAGTTCATAGGTTGCCTTCCTTGACGGGGCGGTCGGCGGCGGGGTCGTCGGTTCGGGCGGTGGCGAGCAGCCAGGTGGCGCGCTCGACGACCGCCTTGTCCACGAACCTGCCGGCGGAGTCGATCCACGCGGCGTCGCCGTGTTCGGTCAGCTGGCTCATCAGGTCGCGCGCCCACGCGACGTCCGCCGGGTCGGGGACGCACGCCTCGTGGACGACGGGGATCTGCGCGGGGTGGATCACCGAGCGGCCGAAGAACCCGGCCCGCTGCCCCGCGAGCGTGTCGGCGCGCAGGCCGTCCAGGTCGCGGACGGCTGTCCACACGCTCTGCGGCGGCGACGGGAGCCCGGCGGCGCGGGCGGCGACGACGACGCGGGAACGCGGCCACGCCAGCGCGTCACCGCCGCCGACGCGCAGGTCGGCGGCCAGGTCGGCCTCCCCGAGCGAGATCCCGGCGACCAGCGGGTGCGCGGAGGCCAGGGCCAGGGCGTTCTCCACGCCGAGCGCCGACTCCAGCATGGGGAACACCGGGACGCCGAGCGCGTCGGCGACCCGGCGCAGCTCGTCCGGGTCCTCGCTCTTGGGGACGCGGACCCCGGCGAGGGTGCCGGGCGCGGAGGCGAGGAGCGCGAGGTCGTCGGCTCCGTCCGGGGTGGCGGGCGCGTTGATCCGCACGTACGCGGTGTGGCCGGCGGCCAGGGTGTCCAGGACGGTCCGCCGGGCGGCCTGCTTGCCGGCCGGGGCGACGGCGTCCTCCAGGTCGAGGAGCACCCTGTCGGCGCCGGAGTCCAGGGCCTTGCCGATGCGGTCCGGGCGGTCGCCGGGCACGTACAGCCACGTCCGGGGGACGGGATCTCGCGGCGCCGGGTCCTTCGACGTCACTTGATCACCTTTTTGGCGCGCAGCTCGTCCAGCTCCGCCTCGCCCACCCCGTACCGGCCGAGGACCTCGGCGGTGTGCGCGCCGAGCGGCGGCCCGGCCGAGTCGATGCGGCCCGGCGTCTGCGACAGCCGGAACAGGACGTTCTGCATCTTCACCGGGCCCAGCTCGTCGTCCGGGACGGTCGCGATGGAGCCGAGCGCCTCGAACTGCGGGTCGGCCATGACGTCGGCGGCGTTGTAGATCGGGGCGACGGCGGCCTGCGCGTCCTCGAACGCCCGGACGACCTCGTCGCGGTCCCGCTGGGCGATCCAGGAGCCGACGGCCTCGTCCAGCACGTCGGCGTGCTCGGCGCGCTCGGCGCCGGTCGCGAACCAGGGCTCGTCGATCAGCTCGGGCCGTCCCACCAGCCGCATGACCCGCTCGGCGATCGACTGGGCGCTGGTGGAGACCGCGACCCAGCTGCCGTCGCGGGTCCGGTAGGTGTTGCGCGGCGCGTTGTTGTGCGAGCGGTTGCCGGTGCGGGCCTGCAGCTCGCCGAGCTGGTCGTAGGTGATGATCTGCGGCCCGAGCAGGGTGAGGATCGGCTCGATGATGGCGAGGTCGATCACCTGGCCCTCGCCGGTGGCCTCCCGGGCGCGCAGCGCCGTCATCACCGCGAAGGCGGTGGTCAGCGCGGCGATCCCGTCGGCGAGCCCGAACGGCGGCAGGGTCGGCGGGCCGTCCGGCTCCCCGGTGATCGCGGCGAATCCGCTCATCGCCTCGGCGAGCGTCCCGAACCCGGGGCGCTTGGAGTAGGGGCCGAACTGCCCGAACCCGGTGACCCGTGCCGTCACCAGCCCCGGGTTGATCTTCTTCAGCTCGTCCGGGCCGAGGCCCCAGCGCTCCAGCGTGCCCGGCCGGAAGTTCTCGATCACGACGTCGGAGTCGGCGACGAGCCGGCGGAACAGCTCCTGTCCCTCGGGGGAGCCGAGGTAGAGCGTCATGGCCTTCTTGCCCCGGCCGAGCATCTTCCACCAGAGCCCGACGCCGTCGCGCTGCGCACCGTGGCTGCGCACCGGGTCGCCCTTCGGGTGCTCGATCTTGATGACCTCGGCGCCGTAGTCGGCGAGCAGCGTGGCGGCGAGCGGCCCGGCGAAGAGCGTGGCCGCGTCGAGGACGCGGACTCCGGACAGGGCGTCGGTCATGGACGGTACCGCCTTCAACGTCGATGTTCCGCTTAGAGAAACGATCTCAAAGGTCAGGTCCGGATCGCGTGGGCGCCCCGGGCTTTCCAAGTTGGCACTGTTTATCGAGTTCCGTCAAGTTTTCGGCCCGACGATTGACCGAGTGCCTGATGGGTGTCACGATAACGGACCAACCCCCAACGTTCCTCTAAGCGGAACGAATGATCTGAGGGGAACGGCAGCAGCCGGCGCATCGCCGCCGGCGTCATGGCGGAGGAGACGGATGTCGGCTCGTAAGCTCACCGCCGGGCTCGCCGCCTGCGCGTTCCTGCTGGCCGCGGCGGGCTGCGGCGGCTCGGCGCCGTCCGGCGCGGCCGGGACGGCGGCCGGACGCGACGAGGGACCGCTCAAGATCGGCGCCCTGCACCCGGTCAGCGGCGCCAACGCGGTCGACGGCCAGCAGATGCGCCGCGGCGCCGCGATGGCGGTCGAGGCGATCAACGCCGCGGGCGGCATCAAGTCCCTCGGCGGACGCAAGGTCGAACTGGCGACCGGGGACACGCAGGGCAAGGCGGAGGTCGGCCAGAGCGAGGCCCAGCGCCTCATCTCCGAGGGGGCCGTCGGCCTCGTCGGCACCTACCAGAGCGCCGTCAGCACCAACGTCGCGGTCGTCGCCGAACGCAACGAGGTGCCGTTCGTGATGGACGTCACCGCGACCGACGCGATCTTCTCGAACGGCTACCGGTACTCGTTCCGGGTCCAGCCCGGCAGCGCCGCCATCTCCGAGGCCGCCGCCCGCTACCTCAAGCAGGTGTCGCAGGAGGCCGGCAAGCCGGTGGCGAAGGTGGCGTTCCTGCACGAGCAGACCGACTTCGGAAGCGGCGCCGCCGAGGCGTTCACCGAGGCGGCGGAGAAGCTCGGGATCGAGGTCGGCCCGAACATCAGCTACGACGCGCTGACCGTGTCCGACCTCACCGCGCAGGTCACCCAGGTCAAGGCGTCCGGCGCGAACGTGCTCGCGGTCGCGGGCTACTACCGCGACAGCCTGCTGGCGGCCAAGGCCATCAACGCGGTGAAACCCGATCTGGACGCCGTGTGGGGCGTGTCGAACGGCGCCTTCGACCAGCCGAAGTTCGTCGCCGAGGCCGGCGACATCGGCGAGCGGTACTTCAGCACCAACTACCACTTCGACGCCCAGAGTCAGGAGACGGCCGAGCTGCGCGCCGAGTACCGGCGGCGCTACGGCGACCCGATGCGCACGGGCGCGGTCCTGTCCTACGACGCGGTCCAGGTGATCGCGCAGGGCGTGGAGCGCGCGGGCTCCACCGACATGCAGGAGGTACGCGAAGGGATCGCGTCCTCCCGGGTGCGGCCCATGACGGTCGGCGCGGGCCCGATCGCGTTCGCCCCCAACGGCGACAACCGGAACGCCCTGCCCATCCTCATGCAGATCCAGGAAGGGCGGGTCAAGCAGGTCTATCCGCCGGATAAGGCCGAAGCCAAGCCCAACTACTCGGTGACGTGGCGGCAATGAGCGACATCGCAACCAAGACAGATCCCCCTACCCCGCCTCCCGCCGGACGTCTCGCGCCGCTCCGCGACGGCGTGACCGGGACGGTCCTCAAGCGCGCCGCCGTCATCGGAGGCGCGGTGGCGGTCGCGATCGCGGTCGCCCTGGTCCAGTCCGGCAGCGGCCTGGTCGTCTGGCAGTCGGTGGTCACCGGCCTGCTGATGGGCGGGCTGTACGGGCTCATCGCGATGGGCCTGACACTGATCTTCGGTGTGCTGGACATCGTCAACTTCGCGCACGGGGCCCTGCTGGCCATCGCGATGTTCATCGCGTTCGGCGTCGTGCAGGCCACCGGGCTGCACCCCTATCTCACACTGCTCATCGCGGTTCCCGCGCTGTTCCTCATCGGCGCGGCCGTGCACCGGACCCTGCTGTCCGGGGCGGGCGGGGCGTCGCTGGAGAACCAGCTGCTCATCACGCTCGGCCTGGCGCTGCTGCTGGAGAACGGGCTCCTGATGTTCTTCGGCGCCGAGCCCAAGAACGTCGCGCTTCCCGGCGACTTCCAGTTCGACCTGTTCGGCGCGGTCGTGGCGGGCGGGCGGCTGTACGCGTTCGCCGGCGCGCTGCTGATCGGCGCGGCGCTGTTCTGGCTGCTGCGCCGCACCAGGTTCGGGACGGCGATCCGCGCGGTCGCCGCGAACGGGCAGGGCGCCGAACTGGTCGGCGTGAACGTCCGGCGGGTGCACACCGTCACGTTCGGGATCGGGACGGCCTGCGCCGGGGCCGCCGCGGTCCTGGCGGCGCCGCTGGTCACGGTGACGCCGACGCTCGGCGAGCAGTTCAACATCACCGCGTTCGTCGTGGTCGTGCTCGGCGGCATGGGCAACGTCGCCGGCGCGCTCGTCGGCGGGCTCCTCATCGGGCTGGTCGAGCAGCTCACCACCATCTACATGGACGGCCAGAGCTCGCTGCTCGGCGTGTTCATCGTCTTCGTGCTCGTGCTGTTCCTGCGGCCGCAGGGCCTGTTCGGCAGGGCGGCGGGAGAGGGAGGCGGCGCATGACCGGGCTCACCATCACCGGCCGCCAGGGCGCGGGCGCGTCGCGCCGGGCGAAGGCGCCGCCGCTGCGCCCGCAGAACCGGCAGTTCGCGGTACTCGCGGTGCTGCTCCTCCTCGCGATCCCGCTGCCGCTGCTCCTGCCGCCCGCGCAGGGCGCCGTCGCGGTCCGCATCCTGATCTTCGCGATGATGGCCATCGGCTGGAACGTGATGAGCGGGTTCGGCGGCATGTTCAGCTTCGGGCACGCCGCGTTCTTCGGCCTCGGCGCGTACACCAGCGCGTACCTGCTGGTGGAGCACGGCGTCTCCCCGTGGATCGGGATGCTCGCCGGGATGGCCGTCGCCGCCGCGGTCGCGGTCGTCATCGGCTACTTCTCGTTCCGCTACAAGCTCAAGGGCGCCTACTTCGCGCTGGCGACGTTCGCCTTCGCGGAGATGCTCCGGCTGATCGTCACGACGACGGAGTTCACCAACAAGGCGGTCGGGTTCACGGTCCCGCTGATCCAGGGCTCCTCGCTCTGGAAGATCCAGTTCGCGGCGGACTCGCCGATGTACTTCTGGATCGCGCTCGGCCTCGCCGGGCTGGCCGCCCTGGTCAGCATCGTGTTCCTGTACTCGCGGACGGGACGCTACGTCACCGCGATCCGCGACGACGAACTCGCCGCGGCCTCGCTCGGCACGCCCGTCATGCGCTACAAGCTGGCCACCGTCGCGCTGTCGGCGGCGATCACCGCGGTCGCCGGGGCCTTCTACACGCAGTACTACCTGTTCGTGAACCCGGACCTGGCGTTCGGGTCGTCGGTGTCGATCCAGGCGATCGCGACCGTGGTGATCGGCGGCATCGGCACCGTCTGGGGCCCGATCGTCGGCGCGGTCATCCTCGGCGCGCTGTCGGACGTGACCGCCACGCTCCTGCGCACACCGCCGGACTTCCTGAACTTCCTGCAGGGACGCAGCGGCCTGGACGTCGCGGTGTACGCGGTCCTGCTCATCCTGATCGTCCGGCTCCTGCCGAAGGGGATCGTCGGCACGATCACCGAGAGGTGGCGCAGATGAGTCTCCTGAGCGTCTCCGGCGTCGGCAAGGGCTTCCGCGGCCTGCGGGCGCTGTCGGACGTCGACTTCCAGGTCGGGCAGGGCGAGATCCTCGGCATCATCGGCCCGAACGGCGCCGGCAAGACCACCCTGTTCAACGTGATCTCCGGTGCCCTCGCCCCCGACACCGGACGGGTCGTGTTCGGCGACCGGGACGTCACCGGCTCCCCGCCCGACCGGATAGCCCGCGCCGGCATGGTCCGGACGTTCCAGCTCATGCGGCCGTTCGGGAGCATGACCGTCCTGGAGAACGCCGTCCTCGCCGCCCAGCACCGCCGCCGGTCGCCGCGCGACCTGCGCAAGGACGCGATGGACGTGCTGGAGCGCGTCGGGCTCGGCGACTGGGCGTACCACAACGCCACCGAGCTGCCCACGGCCGGGCTGAAGCGCCTGGAACTCGCACGGGCGCTGGCGATGCGGCCGAAGGTCCTGCTGCTGGACGAGGTGCTCGCCGGCCTCGTGCCCGCCGAACGCGAACCCGTCCTCGACCTGCTCGCCGCCCTGCGCGAGGAGGACGGGACCACGCTGCTGTTCATCGAGCACATCATGGCCGCCGTCATGCGGCTGTCGGACCGGGTCCTCGTCCTGGACCAGGGCAAGGTCCTGGCCAGCGGGTCCGCCGAGGGGGTCACCTCCGACCCGCGGGTGATCGAGGCGTACCTCGGAGAGGAGCCGGACGATGCCGAAGACTGAGGCGCGGGACGCCGACGTGCTGACGATCGAGAAGCTGTGCTGCGGCTACGGCCGCATGCAGATCCTCCACGACATCGACCTGCGCCTCGGCGAAGGGGAGATCGTCGCGCTCGTCGGCGCGAACGGGGCGGGCAAGACCACGACGCTGCGCGCCGTCTGCGGCCAGCTCCGCCCGATGTCCGGGACGATCAGGTTCGCGGGGGCGTCCACGGCCGGGCGCCGCCCGGACCAGCTCGTCCGGGACGGCCTGGTGCACGTCCCCGAGGACCGTGCCCTGTTCGGCACCCTCACCGTCGAGGAGAACCTGCGGATGGGCGCGTGGACCCGCGGCGCCGACGAGGCCGCGGCGAGCATGCGCGAGGTGTTCGAGCTGTTCCCCGTCCTCGGCGAGCGCCGCGCGCAGGTCGCGCAGACGTTCAGCGGCGGGCAGCAGCAGATGCTCGCGATCGGCCGCGCGCTGATGGCCCGCCCCCGGCTGCTGCTGCTGGACGAGCCGTCCACCGGACTCGCGCCCAAGCTGACCTGGTCGGTGCTCGACGCGGTCAAGCGGATCCGCGACACCGGCGTCTCGGTGCTGCTCGTCGAGCAGAACGCCAAGCAGGCGCTCGGCATCGCCGACCGAGCCTACGTGCTGGAGAGCGGCTCGACCGTGCTGCACGGGACGGGCGCGGAGCTGGCCGGCTCCGCCGAGGTCAGGAAGGCGTACCTGGGGCTGTGACGAACGTGGAGCGGGCACCGGACGCGGAGTCGGTGCGGCGCGCGGCGGCCGCGACGGCCGGGCTGGGGGAGTGGGTCTCCGGCCTGGCCGTGGCGGCCGTGCCGCGCCGGGTGCTCGACCGGCTGTCGCTGGTCCTGCTCAACGTCGCCGGAGTCACCGCCGTCGGCGCCGCGCTGGACGAGCAGGCGGCGCTGCGGTCGTCCTGGCGCGCCTCGGACGGTCCCGCCCCCCTCATCGGCGCGGGCCGCTGCGCCTCGGCGGACGCCGCCGCGTGGCTGAACGCGACGGCCCTGGTCTGCCTGGAGCTGGACGAGGGCAACAAGTACGCGAAGGGGCATCCGGCGGCACACGGGTTCCCGGCCGTCCTGGCGCTGGCTGCGGAGCTGGACGCCACCGGCGCCGACACGGCCGCCGCCCTGCTCGCGGCCTACGAGACCGCGTCCAGGTTCGGGCGCGCCTCCCGGCTGCGGCTGGGCGCGCACCCGCACGGGAGTTGGGGCGTGGCCGGCGCCGCCGCCGGGTGCGCCCGGCTGCTCGGCCTCGGCCCCGGGGCGACCGCCGCGGCGATCGACACCGGGGCGGGGCTGCCGGTCGCGGGCCACTTCACGTCCGCGACGGACGGGAACCCGGTGCGGGACGCCTGGATGGGCGCCTCCAACCTGTCCGGCCTGGTGGCCGCCCGGATGGCCGCCGCCGGAGCCGCCCGCAACACCGGGACCGCGGCGCTGTCGCTCGGCGGCCTGCTCGGCGAGTTCGATCCGTCCGAGCTGACCGGCGCCCTCGGCACCCGCTGGGACGTCACCAGCGGATACTTCAAGCGGCACGCCTCCTGCTCGTTCACCCATCCCGGCGCGGACGCCGTGCTGGGCCTCCGCGGCGGGCTCGACCCGTCCCGGATCACCGGGATCGTCGTGGAGACGCACGCGCTCGGCGGCGGGCTGGCCTCGGCGGAGTGGGACGGGCGGCTGTCGGCGATGTTCTCGCAGCCGTTCGTCGTCGCCGCCGCCGTGCTGGAGGGCGAGGCCGGCCCCCGCGTGCTGGAACGCCGGGACGACCCGGCGCTGCGGAGTCTCGCCCGGCGGGTCCGGCTCGTCGTGGCGGACGACCTGACCGCGCGCCTCCCCGGCGAGCGCGCCGCCCGGGTGACCGTCGAGCTCGACGACGGGACCGTCCGCACCCGCGAGGTGCCCAACCCGGTCGGTGACGCCGACCACCACCCCCTGGGCGAGCAAGATCTCCTGACCCTGCTGGAGGGATGGCTGCCAGGGCGGGAGGAACTGGTCGGCCGGGCGGCCGCCTTCGCCCGCGACCTGCCCGCCCTGGACCGCGTCGGCGAGCGGCTGCGCGGACTCGCGGGCGCCGGAGGCCGGCCGTCCCGCAGAGAGGAGCCGAACTGATGCGCGCCCTGGCGATGACGCCGATCCACCTGCCGCCGGAGGAGATCCGGCGGCGGCAGGACCGCTACGACCGGCTCGCCCCGCCCGGCCTGGCGGTCGAGCTGCGCGACGTCGGCCCGGCCGCGCCCCGAGCGCTGGACGACGAGCCGTCGATCCGCGCGTCCGAGCGCGCGGTCGCCGCCGCGCTGGACCGGGCGGGCGGCGGCTGGGACGTCGCGTTCCCCGACTGCGTCCTCGACCCGGCGGTCCCCGATGGCCCCGGCCCCGCCGCCGAGCCGGGGGTCCCGGTGAACGGCCTGCTCAAGCTGAGTAGTATGCACCTTGCTGCGAAGAACATCCCATTCGGTGCGGTGGTCCGGAACGAGGCGATCGGCGCGGAGCTGGGCCGCCGCCTCCGGGCCTACGGGCTGGACGCCTGGGTCGCGGGGGTCGCGGTCATGGACCTGCCCTTCGACGCGATCGCCGACACCGGCGCCTGGAACGCCGCCCTCGGCGAGGCCGTGGACGCGCTCGCCGCCGCCGGAGCCGCCGCCGTGATCAACGGATGCTCCGCCGTGGACGTCGAGGAGTCCCGCCTCAAGGCCCCGGTCGTCGACCCGACCGCCCTCGCCCTGCGGCTGATGCCCATCGGGACGAGCACATGACGGCGGAACCGACCTCATCCTCGCCGGCCCCCTCGCGCGCCGGCGCACCTACCGACAGTGACACCTGAGGAGACACCATGGCGACGACCGAACTGCTGCTGAAGAACGTGCGGGTGGTCCGTCCCGACGCGCCCGAGGGCAGCGAGCCGGAACTTCTCGACATCGCCGTCGACGCCGGCACCATCGCCCGCGTCGCCCCCGGGCTGCCGGACGACGACGCCGCCACCGTGATCGACGGCGGCGGGCGGCTCGCTTTCCCCGGCGTCGTGGACGCCCACCAGCACTGGGGCATCTACAACGAGCTCGGCACCGACACCCGCACCGAGAGCCGCGCCGGCGCGCAGGGCGGCGTCACCACGGCGCTGACCTACATGCGCACCGGCCAGTACTACCTGAACAAGGGCGGCCCGTACCGCGAGTTCTTCCCCGAGGTCCTGAGCGCCGCGGAAGGCAAGTCCCACGTCGACTACGCGTTCCACCTCGCGCCGATGATGGCCGAGCACATCGACGAGATCCCGTACCTGGTCGAGGAGCACGGCGTCACCTCGTTCAAGATCTTCATGTTCTACGGGAGCCACGGCCTGCACGGGCGCTCGTCGAGCCAGAGCGACTTCCTCATGACGCCGCCCGAGGAGCGCTACGACGTCGCGCACTTCGAGTTCGTCATGCGCGGCGTCCAGAAGGCCCGCGAGCAGCTCGGCGACTACGCGCCGCACATCTCGCTCTCGCTGCACTGCGAGACCGCCGAGATCATGACCGCCTACACCCGGATGGTCGAGCAGGAGGGGACCCTCACCGGCCTGCGCGCCTACAGCGCGTCCCGCCCGCCGCACTCGGAGGGCCTCGCCGTCACCATCGCGTCCTACCTCGCGCACGAGACCGGGCTGCCCAACATCAACCTGCTGCACCTGTCGTCGGAGAAGGCGCTGTCGGCGGCCCTCACCATGGCCGGCGCGTTCCCGCACATCGACTTCCGCCGCGAGGTCACGATCGGCCACCTCCTCGCCGACGTCGACACCGCCCACGGCCTCGGCGGCAAGGTCAACCCGCCGCTGCGCGACCGCGCGGACGTCGAGGCGCTCTGGCGGCACGTCCTGGCCGGCGAGGTCGACTGGGTCGTCAGCGACCACGCCTGCTGCCGCGACGAGATGAAGTTCGGCGCCGACCGCGACGACATCTTCCTCGCCAAGTCCGGCTTCGGCGGCGCCGAGTACCTGCTGCCCGGACTCGTCGGCGAGGGCCTCAAGCGCGGGCTGCCGCTCCAGCGCGTCGCCCAGCTCACGTCCTGGAACCCGGCCCGCCGCTACGGCCTGCTCAACAAGGGCACCATCGCCGAGGGCTACGACGCCGACATCGCCCTCGTGGACCCCGACGTCTCCTGGACCGTCCGCGCCGCCGACTCCGAGTCCACGCAGGAGTACACGCCGTTCGAAGGCTTCCCCATGACGGCGAGGGTGACCGACACGTTCGTCCGCGGCCACCGCGTCTACGCCGACGGCCGCATCGCCGGGGACCCCGTCGGCCGCTACCTCCGCCGCGGCCGGTGAACCCTAGGATCGTGCCGTGACCGACCAGACCGCCACCGCGCAGCCGGCAGCGTCCGCCCAGGGAGGGACCGAGGTCGCCGGGCGGGTCGCGGACGTCCTGCTGCTGTTCGCCGGCGGACCCGAGCACCTGGGCGTCAGCGCCATCAGCCGCGAGCTCGGCATCTCCAAGGCCGTCGTGTACCGGATCCTCCAGTCCCTCGTTTCACGTGAGGTGCTGGAGTCCGGTCCGGCGGGCTACCGGCTCGGCCCCGCCGCCGTCGCGCTCGGCGTGAGCGCGCTGCGCGGGTTCAACGTCCGCAACGCCGCCGCGCCCGTCCTGCGCCGCCTGCGGGACGAGACCGGCGAGACGACCACCCTGTCCGGCCTCGTCGGGGACGAGCGCGTCTACCTCGACCAGTTCGAGAGCCCCCACGAGGTCAAGATGACGGTGGAGGTCGGCCGCCGGTTCCCCCTGCACGCGGGCTCGTCGGGCCGGGTGATCCTGGCGTTCCTCCCCGAGGACCGCCGCGAGGCGTTCTTCTCCGGCCCCCTGGCCGCCCTCACCGACCGGACGGTCGTCGACCTGGCCGAACTCCGCGCCCTGCTCGCCGAAACCGCCCGGGAGGGCGTCGCGGTCTCGCTCGGCGAGCGGCAGGCCGACGCCGGGTCGGTCGCCGCGCCCCTCTTCGGCCCGGACGGCGAGGTCCACGGCTCCATCAGCGTCTGCGGGCCCCGCCACCGCTTCACCCCCGAGACCATCGACCGCTACCGCACCCTCGTCCGCGAGGCGGCCGAGGCGATCACTCTCACCTGGACGACCCACCGGTAGCGGGGTGCGGCAGCGGCCGGCCGGTCTCAGCTCGGGCGTTCCAGCTGGACCTTCGGGAGGCGCTTCGCCACGGGGCCGGGAAGCCACCAGGCGTGCTTCCCGAGGAGCTGCATGACCGCGGGGACGATCAGGCAGCGGATCACCACCGCGTCCAGGAGGATCGCGACGGCGAGGCCCAGGCCGAACTGCTGCAGCATCCGGTCGGGGCTCAGGATGAACGCCGCGAACACGACGATCATGATGGCGGCGGCCGCGGTGATGACCTTGCCGGTGGCGGCCAGGCCCTCACGGACGGCGTGCGCCGGATCCCCGCTGCGTTCCCATTCCTCGTGGATGCGCGAGACGAGGAACACCTCGTAGTCCATCGACAGGCCGAACACGATCGCGAAGATCATCACCGGGATGAACGACTCGATGGGGCCGGGCTGGGCGCCGAACCGGCCGTCCTGGAAGACCAGCGTGATGGCGCCCAGCGCGGCGGCGATCGACAGCAGGTTGAGCGCCGCCGCCTTGAGGGGGATCAGGAGCGAGCGGAACACCACCATCAGCAGCACCGCGGACAGGCCGACGACCACGGCGACGAACAGCGGCATCCGTTCCGAGACCGAGTCGGCGAAGTCCTGGGCGGCGGCCGTGGGCCCGCCGACCAGGTACTCGGTCCCGGTCTGCTGGGACAGGGCCGGAAGCACGTCGTCGCGCAGGTCGTGCACGAGGTCGCCGGTGGCCTCGTCCTGCGGCGCGGTCTCGGGGAACGCGAGAACGGTGGACACCGCGCCGTCCTGCGACTGGAAGGGCGGGGTCGTCCCGGCGATGCCCTCCGTCCGGTCGAGGGTCTGCTGGAGCTGCGCGGCCGAGCCCTCGGTGACGATGACCAGGGGGCCGTTGGTGCCGGGGCCGAACCCCTCCGCCATCAGGTCGTAGGCCTGCCGGGAGGTGGACGACGCGGAGTCGTTGCCCGCGTCGGCGAAACCGAGCCGCATGTCGAGCGCCGGAGCGGACAGCGCGAGCAGGGCCGCGACGGCGACGAGCAGCGCGGGAACGGGCCGCCGCTGGACGGCCGCGGCCAGCCGCCGCCACCCCTCGTCCCTGGAGCGGTCCGCGCGCTTGAGGACCTGCCGCTGGATGCGGCCGCCGAACACCGCCAGGAGGGCGGGCAGCAGCGTCAGCGACGCCGCCATGGTGACCAGCACGGTCAGCGCCACGGCCAGCGCGACCCCCTGGAGCGCCCCCAGGCCGAGGATGATCAGGCCGAGCAGCGCGATGATGACGGTGCAGCCGGCGAAGAAGACCGTCCGGCCGGCCGCGTCCAGCGCGTAGCGGGCCGCGTCCGCCCGGTCGAGCCCGCGCCTGAGCTCGTGCCGGTAGCGGTAGAAGATCAGCAGCGCGTAGTCCACGCCGACGCCCAGCCCGATCAGCATCATGATCGGCGGGGTGAAGTCGGCGACCGTGAACACGTGCGAGGCCAGCGCGATGAGCCCGACCGCGCCGCCGACCGCGAACAGCGCGGTGACCAGCGGGACCGCGGCCGCCACGATCGAGCCGAACAGCAGGATCAGGATGACCAGCGCGGCGAGCATCCCGGCTCCCTCGGCGGCGCCGCCGCCTCCTTCCTCCGCGGTCCGGACGGGGTCCCCGCCGAGCTCGACCTGGAGACCGTCGCCGCCGACGGCCTTCGCGGTGTCGATGATCTCGGTGACGTGCTCGGACGGGACATCCTCGGCCGAACCGTCGAGGGTGACGGCCGCGTAGCCGATCTTGCCGTCCGCCGAGATGCTCCCCTGGCCGGGGGCTTGGACGTCGGCGACGCTCGGCAGCTCCCGGACCTTGCTCACCATGCCGTCGATGGCCGCCTGGTCGCCGCTCAGCCCCTGGTCGTCCTTGAGGACGATCTGGATGGCGGCGCCCGCCTGGAGCGAGCCGTGCTCCTCCATCAGGTCGGAGGCGGCCTGGGAATCGGTTCCGGGCAGCGAGAAGTCGTTGTGGTAGGCGGTGCCGGCGGCCTGCGAGCCGACCGTGATCCCCGCGACCACCACCACCCACAGCAGCAGGGCGACCCACCGGTGGCGCTGCGACCAGGCGGCCAGGCGGCCGAACCTGCCCGTACGCGTGCCTCCCGCGGCCGTGTCCGTGGTGCGCGTGTTCGAGGTCATCGCGTTCAGCCTCCCTGGCGGTTTGCGCGGCGGGCCCCGACGACGGCGCCGAGCACGGCGCACAGGACCGGCACGGCGATGAACGCGGCCAGCAGGCCGCCGGTGCCGTCCACGTCGAGGGTGCGGTCGAGGATGAAATGGAAGAAGGCGCCCACCGTCTCGGTCAGGAAGAAGCCCGCGGCTCCCCCGACCAGGAAGCCGACGGCGGCGCCGGTGGCTTGCGCGGATGCTCTGCTCATACCGGCAAGACTCGGCTCACGGCACGCCGCGCGGCATCGGCCTCCGGCCGTCACCTGCCGTACCCCACCGGTTGCGGGCCCGCGGCCCGCGTACACCTACGGTTGCGACCCGCCGGTCATCCAGCTCGGGTTGACCATGCCGGACTCGTAGGCGAGGACGACCAGCTGCGAGCGGTCGCGGACGTCCAGCTTGGACATGATGCGGCTGACATGGGTCTTGGCCGTGGCCGGGCTGAGGACGAGGCGGGCGGCGATCTCGTCGTTGCTGAGCCCCGCGGCGACCAGCAGCATGACCTCGCGCTCGCGGTCGGTGAGGGCCTTCAGCCGCGGACTCGGGACGGGGGTGTCGACCCGCCCGGCGAACTCGGCGATCAGCCTGCGGGTGACCGACGGGGTGATCAGCGCGTCCCCGCGCGCCACGACCCGCACCGCGTGGATCAGCTCCTCCGGATCGGTGTCCTTGAGCAGGAAACCGGCGGCGCCGGCCCGGAGCGCGCCGTAGACGTACTCGTCGAGGTCGAACGTGGTCAGGATGACGACCCTCACGCCGTCGAGCCGCCGGTCGGCGGTGATCCGCCGGGTGGCCTCCAGGCCGTCCATGCCGGGCATCCGGATGTCCATCAACGCCACGTCCGGGTGCAGCTCGCGGCACGCGGCGAGGGCCTGCTCGCCGTCCGCGGCCTCACCGGCCACCGTGATGTCGTCCTCGTCGTCGAGGATGGAGCCGAATCCGGCGCGCACCAGCCGCTGGTCGTCGGCCAGCAGAACCTTGATCATCGTTGTCCTTCGGGGGAGTGGGGGAGGCGGGCCCGGACGAGGAAGCCGCCGTCCGGCCCCGGACCCGCGGTCAGTTCGCCGTCCAGCGCACGGGCCCGCTCCCGCATCCCGTGGACGCCGGACCCGGAGGCGCCCGGCACCGGGCCGCGGCCGTCGTCGGCGACCTCGACGACCACCTCCCGCACCCCTCGCTCGACGCACACGGTGACCGTGGTGGCGGAGGCGTGCCGGACGACGTTGGTGAGTGATTCCTGGACGATGCGGTACGTGGCCAGCTCCACGCCGGTGGGCAGCGGCCCGCCGCCGCCCGTGACGCGGGCGCGGACCGTGAGCCCGGCCGCCCGCGCCGACTCGACGAGCTCGCCGATCCGGTCGATTCCGGGAGCGGGCGCGGTCGGCGCGCCCTCGTCGTCACCCCGCAGCACCCCGATCGTCGCGCGCAGGTCGCGCAGGGCGTCCCGGCTCGATTCCTTGATCGCCGCGAGGGCCTCCTGCGCCTGCGCCGGGTCCCGCTTGAACCGGTGCAGTGCCGTCCCGGCCTGGACGTTGATGAGCGAGATGTGGTGCCCGGCGACGTCGTGCAGCTCGCGGGCGATGCGCAGCCGTTCCTCCCCGGCCGCGCGCTGCTCGGCCTCCCGCATGTAGACGCGGCGGCTGTGCCGGACCCAGCCCAGCGCCACCATCGCCACGATCCACCCGGTCAGCATGAACAGGGCGACCGAGTTGACGTCCCCGTTGCCCGAGAGCGTCCCGGCCCCCGTCCCGATGACGATCACCGCGGCGACGGCGACGGCCGCCTGGAGCCGCCCCTGGGCCGCGATCATGTACAGCGCGACGATCGGGGCGATCATCAGCGGCCCGTCGAACAGGCTGAGGATGTAGTAGGCGCCCGTGGCCGCCACCGCCACGAGCGCGGCCGCGACGGGAAAGCGGCGGCTGAAGTACAGGGCTCCGCAGCCGATGACGATCAGTGCGAACGTGAGGACGGTGATCCCCCACGGTTCACTCCCCGGGACGATCAGCGGCCGCAGGCTGCCGGCGATCACCAGGATCAGGACGCCGGTGGCCACGGCCTTGTCCGTCAACCTGCCGCGCAACCCCGGCCAACCACCCATGCGATCAGCCTAGACGGCGCCCTGGCCTGGCCATACCCACCTCGCGGCGCGAACGGCGCGGGCGCTCCGCAACTCTCGTTGTACATTCGCGCGGCCGAACCGCAACCACGGGTGTAGACGGCTCAGCGCCGCACCCGGGCGGGGAACTCGGCCCACACCGTGGTGCGCGGCCCGTCGGGCCGGTGTCCCCAGTGGACCGCGAGCGCGTCGACGATCTGCAGCCCGCGCCCGCTCTCGGCGAGCTGCGCGTCCCGCAGCACCGGCCGCTCCCCGCC
>NZ_SMKK01000077.1 GCF_004348425.1 Actinomadura sp. 7K507 | reverse complement strand
CCCCCACCACGACGAAGAGAGCGGGCGTCGTCAAGCCCGCTCAGCCGCGCAGGCAGGCACCGAAAGCGCACAAAGCGAGGCACCACAAACCCAAGCACGGGGCGAAGCACGGCAGGCAGAAGCACAGGCGAAGGCGGCCGTAGCGCACCCCGAGGGCGCCCGGACGGTCAGGTGCGCCAGATCAGGACGAGGGCGCAGTCGTCGTCGCGGGCCGCGGCCATCGTCTCCACCAGTTCCTTCGCGCCGCTGCCGAAGCCCTGCGGGACCAGCCGCTCCGCCTCGCCGAGCAACCGGTCGATGCCGGCGTCGAGGTCGCTGCCCGGCGATTCCACCAGCCCGTCGGTGTACAGGAGCAGCGCGTCGCCCGACCGCAGGGTCCCGTGCTCGGGGATGCAGCGCAGATCGGGCACCACTCCCAGCACGACGCCCTTGGCGGAGCCGACCTGCCAGGCGCCGCTGCCCGCGTCGAACTGGACCGCCGGGGGATGCCCCGCCGACTCGACCGTGTACTCCCCCGTGTTCAGATCGACGACGACGTGCACCGCTGTGACGAAGCCCTCGTCCCACCGCTGGCGGTGCAGGTAGTCGTTGCAGGCGGGCAGGAAACGATCGGGCTGGATCGATCCAAGGAGCCCGCCGAACGCGCCCGACAGCATCAGCGCGCGGGTCCCGGCGTCGGTGCCCTTCCCGGACACGTCGACCAGCGCCACCTCCAGGGTGTCGCCGTCGGACGCCGACACCACGAAGTCGCCGCCGAACGAGGACCCTCCGGCCTGCAGCAGCACGACCTGGGAGTCCCAGCCGTCCGGCAGTTCGGGCATCTCGCCCTGGCGTTTCAGCCGGTCGCGCAGTTCCAGCAGCATCGAGTCGCCGCGCAGGCCCTGCACGCCGAGTTTCTGGCGCGTCCGGGCGAGAGACAGGGCGAGCACCGCCGTGATCATCAACGTGCCGACGATCCCGTATCCGATCGCGGGAACGTCGAGCCAGGCGTTGTAGGCCACCATGCCCACCACGACGACGAGCAGCGCCAGCAGGCTCCGCACCTTCAGCAGCAGCCCGCCGCCGAGCACGATCAGCACCAGCACCCCGGAGGGCGCGAGACCGCGGGTGTCGTTCGCCGTCGCGACCCCGACCCCGATCGCGAGGACCGCCAGGGCGGCGAACACGTACCGCTCCCCGCTCAGCTTCCCGCGCCGCATCCACTGGTACAGCGCCACGAGGGCCGGGATCCGGCGCAGCACGGCCCGCACTCTCGGCGGAAGAAGATGCACCAGTCGTTGAAGCATGACTCCGGCACTGTACCGAGCAATCACGCCGCCGGGTCGCCATCCGGACCACCCGTGACTACTTGCAACGGTCCAGCTACGGTCAATCCGGGTAGGTGGTACCGGGAGGGAGGCGTCACATGGGACAGCCGGGAATGCGGATCACGGTGGACGCGGCGATGCGGGCACGGGACGTGTCGCATCCGAGACCCGAGGGCCAGGCCGCGGCCGCGGGCGGATCGGAGGCTGGAGCCGTTCCGGGTCCGGGGCCCGGTTCCGGCAAGGGCGCCGAGCCCGCCAAGCGGACGAAGGCCGCCAAGAACGAGCGGCGCCGGCTCGGCAAGCGCGGCGGCAACCGCAAACCTCCCGCGAACGGCCTCTAGCCCGGCAGGGGCGGGAGTTCCCCGCTCTGCTCGTAGGCGCTGAGCATCTCGATCCGGCGGGTGTGGCGCGGCTCCTTGGAGTAGGCCGTCTCGACGAACAACTCGAGGAAACGGGTCGCGGTCGCCAGGTCGTGCTGCCGGGCGCCGATGCCGATGACGTTCGCGTCGTTGTGCTCGCGCGCCAGCGTCGCGGTGTCCTCACTCCAGACCAGGGCGGCCCGCACGCCCTCGACCTTGTTCGCCGCGATCACCTCGCCGTTGCCGGACCCGCCGAGCACGACGCCCAGCGTCCCCGGCTCCGCGGCCGTCCGCTCAGCGGCCCGCAGGACGAACGGAGGGTAGTCGTCCACGGCGTCGTACTCGAACGCGCCGCAGTCGACGGCCTCGTGCCCGTTCCGCTTCAGCCAGGAGACCAGGTGCTCCTTCAGCTCGAAGCCGGCATGGTCGGATCCAAGAAACACGCGCATGGGCCTGATTCTCGCAGGCTCTGACCGGGCGTACTTGCGCGGGTGGGCTCAGTCGTCGTCGCGCCGGCGGTCCACGATCGTCCGGTCGGCCAGGTCCAGGTCGTCGTCCTCCGGGGCGTCCGGGGCCGCGCCGGTTCCGGGGGTCTCGGGGGTCTCGGCCGCCGGCTCGTCCGGTTCCCCGTCCTCGGCGGCGGGACGCTCCGGTTCGGGCGGCGCCGGCTCCTCCTGCGCGGGCTGCGCGGGCTGCTGGGGCTGCTGGGGCTGCTGGGGCTGCTGCGGCGGGACGGGCGGCGCGCCGAACTGCTGTGGCGCTCCCGGCTGCTGCGGGACCGGAACGCCGGGCTGCTGAGGGACGGGCGCGGCGCCCCAGGCCGGGGGCTGCTGCGGCTGGCCCTGCGGAGGGACGTACGGAACCGCCGACGGGTGCGGCTGCTGGGGCATCGCCTGCTGCGGCGGCTGGGTGGCGTACGGCTGCTGCCCGTACGGCTGCTGCCCACCGTACGGCTGCTGCTGCCCACCGTAGGGCGGCTGGGCACCGTAGGGCTGCTGCCCGCCCTGCGTGCGCGGACGGCTGAGCAGGAAGCCGCCGAGCGCGCCGAGCCCCGCGATCCAGCCGAACAGGAGACCGTAGCTCGCGCCGCCGGAGACGTAGTTCCAGACGGTCCGGCCGACCATGGCGCCGGGGATGTCGGACACCAGCATGAACAGGAGGCTGCCGATGAGGCCGGACAGCCCGGCGGCGACCGTGGTGGCCCACCAGCCGGTGATGACGGCGCCGAGCATCCCCCGGCCGGGTTCGAGCACCCTGGCGCCGGCGAACACCAGCAACGCCAGCAGCGCGAAGAACAGCAGGAGGGCGAAGTCCGTGACGAGCACGTAGCTCCAGTCGTACCGCCCCGCCGTCAGCCGCCACGAGGGGAGCTGGAACGTCGCCACCAGTGCCGCGAACCCCCCGCGGTGATCGAGGTCCTCGTGGATCGCGTCGACGACCCACTGGTTGTTGAACAGCAACGCGAGTAGGGCGATGGGCGCCACCGCGCCGCCCGCCATGAACATCATCCGCCGCATCGTCATGGCCGGACAGGGTAGTGGGGATCGGTTCCGACCGGTAGGCCGCGGACTACACCCGGTAGGCGGCGGGGAAACGGAATCCTGGATCGACCTGGTCCTCCAGGTTCTCGCCCGCCGCCTTGCTCGCCCAGCTCCGCGCGTTCTTGATGTGGAACTCGACGGCCTGCCGCTGGAACTCGTCCCAGTCCTTGACGCGGCCGTCGACCTCGGCGCGCATCCGGTCGAGGGCGGCGGCGTTCCCGTCCTCCAGCGCGACGCCGCCGCGGCCCTGCTCCAGTGCCCGGACGGCGGCGGACTGGCCGACCCAGGTCAGCAGGTCGTCGCCGACGTACTCGCGCAGGTAGGCGACGTCGTCGTCGGTCTGCACCTTGTTGCCGACGACGCGGATGGCGACGTCGTAGTCGCGGGCGTACTCGGTGTACTGCCGGTAGACGCCGACGCCCTTGCGGGTGGGCTCGGCGACCAGGAACATCAGGTCGAACCGCGTGAACAGCCCGGACGCGAACGTGTCGGCGCCGGCGGTCATGTCGACGACGACGTACTCGCCGGGGCCGTCCACCAGGTGGTTGAGGTAGAGCTCGACCGCGCCGGTCTTGGAGTGGTAGCAGGCCACGCCGAGGTCGTCGTCGTTGAACGGTCCCGTGGCGAGGAGCGTGACGCCGGCCCCACCCATTACGCCGCCCGAACCCACCTCTTCTCCGGCGTCGTGGAACGGGTCGTCGCCGCGGAACCTGAGCAGCCGCGAGCCCGCTCCGGGCGGGGTGGTCTTGACCATCGCGGACGCGGAGGAGATGCGGGGGTTGTCGCCGCGCAGATGGTCCTTGATCTCGGGGAGCCGGTCGCCCAGTGCGGGGATCTTGGCGGCGCGGGCCTCGTCCAGGCCGAGGGCCACGCCGAGGTGCTGGTTGATGTCGGCGTCGATGGCCACCACCGGCAGCCCGCCTCCGGCCAGGTGCCGGACGAACAGCGACGACAGGGTGGTCTTGCCGCTGCCGCCCTTGCCGACGAACGCAACCTTCACAATACCCTCATTTCGGATATGAAAACCGTTACCAGTGTCGGAAAACCGAGTCTGGCGGAGGGCGCCGCGGGAGGCAAGCGGAACGGCCGAAGACCGCCGAATCAGCGCGGGGCCGCCGCGGGATCGAACCCGAAGGGAAGCTCCAGGCGGTGCGCGGCCAGGAGGCCGGCGTCCATGAGCAGGTCCCGGGTAGGGCCGTCCGCCGCGATGACGCCGCCGGAGAGGATCACCGACCTCGGGCACAGCTCGGCCGCGTACGGGAGGTCGTGCGTGACCATCAGGACCGTCACGTCCAGGCTCAGCAGGACCTCCGCCAGCTCGCGGCGGCTCGCCGGGTCCAGGTTGGAGGACGGCTCGTCCAGCACGAGGATCTCCGGCTCCATGGCCAGGACCGTCGCGACGGCGACGCGGCGCCGCTGGCCGAAGCTGAGGTGCTGCGGCGGCCGGCCGGCGACGTCCTGCATGCCGACCCGCGTGAGCGCCTCCCGCACGCGGCGGTCCAGTTCGGCGCCGCGCAGCCCGAGGTTGGCCGGGCCGAACGCGACGTCCTCCCGGACGGTCGGCATGAACAACTGGTCGTCGGGGTCCTGGAAGACGATGCCGACGCGGCGGCGGATCTCCCGCAGCGTCTTCTTGTCACCCGGATCGACCGCCAGCCCGCCGACGCCCACCTCGCCGAGGCCGCCGTGCAGGATGCCGTTCAGATGCAGGACGAGCGTGGTCTTCCCGGCGCCGTTCGGCCCGAGCAGCGCGACCCGCTCGCCGCGGCCGATCGTGAGGTCGACGCCGAAGAGGGCCTGCGTGCCGTCGGGGTAGGCGTAGGCGAGGCCCTTCACCTCCAGCGACGGGGTCATGGGGCGATCCAAGCGGCCAGGGCGACCAGCGCGGCGGCCGAGGGCAGCACGGCCGCGGCCGTCCACTGCGCGGCCGTCGCGCCCGTCCCGTTCGTCGCGGCATCGTGCATCACGGGCATGCGGCCGTCGTAGCCGCGGCTCAGCATCGCCAGATGGACGCGCTCGCCCCGCTCGTAGGAACGCAGGAACAGCGCCCCGATCGACCTGGCGAGCACGCGCGTCGCGCGGATGTCGCGGGCCTCGAAACCGCGCGACGCCCGCGCGACCCGCATCCGTCCCAGCTCGGCCGCGACGACGTCGGCGTACCGGAGCATGAACGCGGCGATCTGCGTGAGGAGCGGCGGCATCCGCAGCCGCTCGATGCCGAGCAGCAGGACCCGCGGCTCGGTGGTCGCGGCGAGCAGGATGGACGCGACCACGCCGAGGGTGCCCTTGGCGAGGATGTTCCACGCGTCCCACAGCCCGCCCTCGCTCACCCGCAGGCCCAGCACGCCGATCTTCTCGCCCTCGGCGACGAAGGGGATCAGGATCGCGAAGGCGACGAACGGGACCTCGATCACGGTCCGCCTCGCCACCGTCCGGAACGGGACGCGGGCGAGCAGCGCGACGGCCGCCAGCAGCAGCGCGTACACGCCGAACGCCCACATCCGCTCGCGCGGGGTGGCGACGACCAGCAGCACGAACGCCAGCACGGCCACGATCTTGGTCTGCGGCGGCAGCCGGTGCACCCGCGACGCGCCCGGCACGTACAGCCGGTCCACCGGCCCCGGGCCCACTACTCCCGCCCGGACGATCCGGCCGGCGCGTTCTCTCCGGGCTCCCCCGGCTCCTCGGGCTCTCCGGACACCGAACCGGAGTCGCGCCGCCGGATGGACCAGAAGAGCCCGCCGCCGACGAGGAGGACGGCCCCGACGCCGATCACGCCGGACAGGCCGGCCGACACCCACTCGTTGCCGACGCCCTTCACCCCGTAATCGCCGAGCGGGGAGTCGCCGAGCGCGTGGTCCTTCTCCTCGGCGCTGATGCCCTGCTCCTCGGCGACCTTCTCCAGCCCGTCCGGGCTGCCGCTGGCGAAGTAGCTGACGATCCCGGCGAGGACGAGCGACACCAGAAGGAACGCGGCGAAGAAACGCTTGGTGGTCATCTGCCTCCTCCTCATGCCTTGGACGCGCTGGGCTCGGTGATACGGAGTTCGACCGGCCGCATGTGGTCGCGCGCCCCGTACACGAGGTCCGGCCGGACGGCGAGCACGCTCGACACGGTCACGGCGGTGATCAGCGCCTCACCGATGCCGATCAGCACATGGATGCCGAGCATCGCGGCGGCGACCTTGCCGATCGACACGTCCGCCGTCCCGCCCGCCGCATAGACCAGCGTGAACGCCAGAGCCGACGCGGGCACCGACACGAAGGCCGCCACGAACGCCGCCCCGGACACCGACGCCCTGCTTCTGGGCAGCACTCGCAGCAGCAGCCGGAACAGCAGGTAACCGACGATGACGGGGACCAGCGCCATCAGGATGATGTTGACGCCGAGCGCGGTGAGACCCCCGTCCGCGAACAAGAGCGCCTGCAAGAGCAAGACAACGGAAACGGCCAATATGCCGGCGTAGGGGCCGACGAGTATCGCCGCGAGCGCCCCGCCCAGCAGGTGGCCGCTCGTCCCGGCGGCGACCGGGAAGTTGAGCATCTGCGCGGCGAACACGAAGGCTGCCGTCAGCCCCGCGAGGGGTGCGATGCGGTCGTCCAGTTCGTGCCGGGCGCCGCGCAGCGCGACCCCGACACCGGCCACCGCGACGACGCCCGCCGCGATCGACCCCGGCGCATCGATGAAGCCATCGGGTACATGCACTCGAGTCACCCGCCCTATCAGTTGCTACCGATAGGGCGAGTTTGACGCGAATCCCGAGTAGTTGCAAGACGGTCGCAATAGCAACTGCGATGTGGCTAGCGGGTTACGTGCCCGGCGGTCTCCGTCAGTCGAAGATCGGGTCCCGGGTGCGGCTGCGCTTCAGTTCGAAGAAACCGTCCGTGGCCGCCACCGCGACGACTCCGTCCCAGAGCTTCACGGCGGCCTCGCCGCGCGGGGCCGGTGAGACGACCGGGCCGAAGAACGCGCTGCCCTCCACCTCGATCACCGGGGTGCCGACCTCCTGGCCGACCCGGTCGATGCCGTCCTTGTGGGACGCGCGCACGGCATCGTCGTAGTCGGTGGACTCGGCGGCGTCCGCGAGAGCCGGGTCGAGACCGGCCGCGGTCAGCGACTCCTCGTAGAAAGGCCGCCCGAACGACTGCTTCTCGTGGTGACGGCGCGTGCCCATCTCGGTGTAGAGCCGCCCCAGGACCTCGGAGCTGTACCTCTGCTCGGCGGCGATGCACACGCGCGCCGGGCCCCAGCCGTCCTTGATGCCCTGCCGGTACTCCTCCGGGACCTCCTTGTCCTCGTTGAGGACGGACAGGCTCATGACGTGCCAGCGCACCTCGATCGGGCGCTGCTTCTCCACTTCGAGAATCCACCGGGAGGTCATCCATGCCCAAGGGCACAGGGTGTCGAACCAGAAGTCCACAGGGGTCGGAGCTTCTTCAGCCAAGGTCGCCTCCTACAGCGATACGGGTGCCTTAAGGCGACAACCGGGGCGCGGCCGTCCCGATTCCCGCCGGTGTGAAGGTTCCACGGCCGTGGCGGGCGGGCCGGATCGGCCTCCGATTGGTAGACATGGGGGCACCAAGCGAATAAGCCGACCAAGGAGTTCATGTGGCAGGCAACCTCACGCGCGACGAGGCGCGGGAACGGGCCCGGCTGCTCACCGTCGAGTCGTACACGGTCGACCTGGACCTCACGACTGGTGAGAGCAGGTTCGGTTCCACCACCGTGATCCGGTTCGGCAGCACCGAGACCGGCGCTTCCACCTTCGTCGACCTGCACGACGCCGTCGTGCGGGAGGTGACGTTGAACGGGAAGGCCCTGGACCCCGCGTCCTATGACCCCGAGAAGGGGCGGTTCCCGCTGCCGGAGCTGGCCGCGGACAACGAGCTCCGCGTCGTGGCCGACTGCGCGTACTCGCGTTCGGGTGAGGGCCTGCACCGGTTCGTGGACCCGGTCGACGAGAGCGTGTACCTCTACTCGCAGTTCGAGACGGCCGACGCGCACCGCATGTACACCTGCTTCGACCAGCCCGACCTGAAGGCGACCTTCGAGTTCACCGTGAAGGCACCGGAGGACTGGGAGGTCGTCACCAACGAGCCGGCCGAGTCGGCCAAGGGCGGGACGTGGCATTTCCTGCCGACGCCGCAGATCTCCACCTACATCACCGCGCTCATCGCCGGGCCGTACCACGTCGTCCGGGACGAGTACCGCCGCGACGACGGCACCGTGATCCCCCTCGGCGTGTTCTGCCGGGCCTCGCTCGCCGAGCACCTCGACGCCCCCGCCATCGTGGACGTGACCCGCCAGGGCTTCGGCTACTTCGAGAAGGTCTTCGGCCGGGAGTACCCGTTCACCAAGTACGACCAGCTGTTCGTCCCCGAGTTCAACGCGGGCGCGATGGAGAACGCGGGCGCCGTCACCTTCCTGGAGGACTACGTCTTCCGGTCGCGGGTCACCGACGCGGCCTACGAGCGGCGCGCCGAGACGATCCTGCACGAGATGGCGCACATGTGGTTCGGCGACCTGGTCACCATGCGCTGGTGGGACGACCTGTGGCTGAACGAGTCGTTCGCCACGTACATGAGCGTCCTGTGCATGGCCGAGGCCACCAAGTGGAAGGGCGCCTGGACGACGTTCGCGAACCTGGAGAAGGCGTGGGCGTACCGGCAGGACCAGCTGCCGTCCACCCACCCGATCTCCGCCGACATGGTCGACATCCGCGCGGTCGAGGTCAACTTCGACGGGATCACCTACGCCAAGGGCGCGTCGGTCCTGAAGCAGCTGGTGGCCTATGTCGGCCTCGACAACTTCCTGGAGGGCGTGCGGCGCTACTTCGACCGGCACGCGTGGGGCAACACCGTCCTGACCGACCTGCTGGGCGCGCTGGAGGAGACGTCCGGACGCGACCTGGCGGCGTGGTCGAAGGAGTGGCTGGAGACCGCCGGCGTCAACACGATGCGCCCCGAGTTCGAGCTGGACGGCGACGGGAACTTCACGTCGTTCGCCGTCCTGCAGGAAGCCAGGGCCGACTACCCGACGCTGCGTTCGCACCGCCTCGCCATCGGGCTGTACGACAAGACCGCGGAAGGCATCGTCCGGCGCGAGCGGGTCGAGCTGGACGTGGTCGGCGCCCGGACGGAGGTTCCGCAGCTCGCCGGCGAGAAGCGTCCCGACCTCGTCCTGGTCAACGACGACGACCTCGCCTTCGCCAAGATCCGGCTGGACGAGAACTCCCAGCGCACGCTGATCGAGAGCATCGGCGACATCAAGGAGAGCCTCCCCCGGGCCCTGTGCTGGTCGGCGGCCTGGGACATGACGCGCGACGCCGAGATGGCGACCCGCGACTACGTCCGGCTGGTCGCGACGGGCATCCGCGGCGTCACCGACATCGCGGTCACGCAGACGCTGCTGCGGCAGGCCCGCCTCGCCGTCCAGCAGTACGCGGACCCGGCCTGGCGCGAGGACGGCATGGCGCTCATGGCCGGCACCCTCGCGGAACTGGCGCGCGAGGCCGAGCCCGGCTCGGACCTCCAGCTCGCCTACACCCAGGCGTTCGCCGCGACCGCCGTCTCCGGCGACCACCTCGCGTTCGTCCAGGCGCTGCTGGACGGCTCCCAGGTCCTCGACGGCCTCACCGTCGACACCGACCTGCGCTGGTCCCTGCTGCGCCGCCTCGTCGTCACCGGCGAGGCGGGCGAGGCCGAGATCGACGCCGAGCACGAGCGCGACCGCACCGCCGCGGGCGAGCGGCACGCCGCCGCGTGCAAGGCGGCGATGCCGTCCGCCGCCGCCAAGGCCGCCGCGTGGGAGCGGATCGTGTCCGGCGACCTGCCCAACGCCGTCTACCGGGCGACGCTCGGCGGCTTCGTGGAGCCCGACCAGCCGGACCTGCTGGTCCCCTACGCCGACCGGTACTTCGCCGAGGTCGGGCGCATCTGGCAGGAGTGGAGCAGCGACATGTCGCAGACGTTCGCGGAGGTCGCCTACCCCTTCCTGGTGATCGAGCAGTCCACCGTCGACCGCACCGAGGCCTACATCTCCGACGAGAAGCCCCCGCCGGCCCTCTCCCGGCTCCTGTCGGAGGGACGCGACGGCGTCGCCCGCGCCCTGCGCGCCCGCGCGAAGGACGCCGCGTCGGACTGACCCTCGCCCGGCCGGACCCGTCCGGTCTTGCCCCGTCCCCCGGAATATGTCCCCCAGCCCCGTGACCATGGGATCGTTACATGGTCACGGGGAGGGGATCGCATGGAGACGGCGCGGGACGTTCTGACCGCCCTGGCGCGGCGGTACGCGTTCGGGGATCTGGCCGCGCTGATCGCGCAGGGCACCGTCGTCCCGGACCACCATTCCGACGCCGTCGGCGCCCTGTGCGCGTTCGGGCAGCGCGTCCTCGACCTGGACGCCGAGGACTTCGGCATGCCCGAGGACGTCGGCGAGGTCCCCCACGACCTGCTCGACCGCGCCCGCGCCAGCCGCATGCCGCAGGAGCCCCGGGAGCGTCCCCGCGGGGCCCTCGCCAGCCTCCGCCCCGCCTACTCCCTCCTGCTGGAGGTCATCGCGATCCGCTGGTACCGCCGCGACATGGCCGCCCTCGTCGCCGCCGTGCACATCGCCAGCGAGTACCTCCCGATGCTCGCGTGGGAGCCCGTCCTCGGCCACGCCGGCGACCCCGCCCGCATCGGCGCGTCCGTGGAGGGCGAGGGCAGCCGCTTCGGCGTCCCCGTCGAGCCGGGGTCGGCCCGCATGTGCGACCACACCCGCCCGGAGCGTTCCGCCTGCGAGCGGACCCTGCGCGTCGCCAAGGAGCCGCCGCCCGGCTGGCGCGCCTACCTCGACCGCCAGCACAGCCAGGTCGCCTCCGCCCTCGGCGACTGCGCCGCCCGCTGCCGTACCCCCTGCACGGTCATGAGCCGCCTGGACGACCTCGTCCGCGCCGACCTGACCGACCGCTGCAAGCTCGCCGGCGACTTCACCGACAGCGCCCTGGTGAAGCTGCGCCACGCCGCCCCGGTCGGCCACGGTTTCGGCGTGCCGTCCCCCGAGGAGGTCCAGACGGCCTGGACGCGCGCCCGCAAGTCGCTCTCCCGCCACCCCCTGGGCCACAAGGCCCTGACCGGCGACGGCGACCCTTACCCGCTCCCGGGTCTGCCCGCGCTGTTCTCCGCGATCGCGGCGGCCGAGCTGCGCCCCGACACGCTCCTCCACGACGTGACGACCCGCATCACCACGACCCTCGGATGAGGCTCGCGGGGTCGGAGACGAGGTCGTCCAGGAAGATCGGGCGTCCGTCCGGCCCGGCCAGGGGGACTCGCCAGTTGGGGTACTCGTCGGTGGTGCCCGGCTGGTTCTGGGTGCGGCGTTCGCCTACGGCGTCGGCCAGGGAGATGCCCCTGAGACGGGCGGGGGTTCGGGCCAGGAAACCGTGCAGGGCGGTCACGATCAGCTCGTCGTAGGCGGTGGAGCCGTCCGCCAGAGCCTGCATGATCTCGCTGGGCCGGGTCGTCAGCAGTTTCTCGGTGTGCAGGAGAGTCAGCCAGTCCGTCAACTGGCGGCGGTGGTCGTCCTCCTCTTCGGCGAGGTCGCGGGTGAGGAGGCCGAGACGGTGGCGGAGGGCGATGTGGTCGCCGTGGACGAATCCGGTGATGGGCGGCATGTCGTGGGTGCCGACGGTGGCGAGCGAAAGCTCCCGCCACCGTCGCGGGGGCTTCGGACGTCCCTGCTCATCGCGTTCGAACCAGAGGAGGGACGTGCCGAGAACGCCTCGGTCGGCCATGGCCTCCCGGACCTCCGGCTCCACGGTGCCGAGGTCCTCACCGACGATCACGGCGCCGAACCGCTCGGCCTCCCAGGTCAGGCAGCCGAGCAGGGCGTCGCGGTCGTAGCGGACATAGGTGCCGTCGGCGGGTGACGCGCCTTCGGGCACCCACCACAGCCGCGACACCTGCATGGCGTGGTCCAGGCGGATGCCGCCCGCGTGCCGCAGCACGGCGGCCACCATCTCGCGGAACTGCCGGTAGCCGTCGCGGGCCATCGCGTCCGGCCGCCACGGCTGCTGCCCCCAGTCCTGGCCGCGCTGGTTGAACTCGTCGGGCGGCGCCCCGACGCTCATCCCGGGCGCGAGCGTGCCGCGGTACATCCAGGCGTCGGCGCTGCCGTGCGGCACGCCGACCGCGAGATCGTGGACGATGCCGACCGGCATCCCGGCGTCCCGGGCCGCCTGCTGCGCCGCCGCGAGCTGCCCGTCCAGGCGCCACTGAAGCCATTCGTGGAACGCGGCACGCGAGCGGTGGCGGGGAGAGTCCGCCACGCCGTGGTCGCGGGCGTTCTGCAGGGAGGGCGGCCAGTGCCGCCAGTCCGCCGTCCCCTGCTCCTCACTGATCGCGCACCACGTGGCGTATCCGTCGAGCGCGGCTCCCTCGCGCCTGCGGAACTCCTCGAAACCCGGGTCGCCGTGCTCCCGCCAGAGGTCGCCGTGCTCCCGCCAGAGGCGGTGCATCGCCTCGAAGGCCTCCGACTTGGCCGCCCACACCGCGTCCCTGTCCAGCAGCCCTTCCTGCGCGCTCAGCCCGGCCGCCAGGGCGGCGAACCGCTCCCGGTCCCCGGCCGGGAGCCTCGCGTACTCCGGCATGTCCTCGACGCGCAGGTAGATCGGCGACGGGAAGCGGCGGCTCATCGGCGAGTAGGGGGACGGCCCGACCGGGGGAACGGGCTCGGTCGCGTGCAGCGGGTTGACCAGGGCGAAACCCGCGCCGAGCTCCCGGCCGCTCCACGCCGCGAGGTCCGCGAGATCGCGCAGATCGCCGAGCCCCCAGGACGCCCGGGAACGCACCGAGTACAGCTGCGCCGTGAAGCCCCATGTCCGCGGCGGGGGCGGCAGCGCGGCCGGGGCCACCAGCAGGCGCGTGTGGTCCGTGCGGCGGCCGCGCCGGACGCGCAGGCGGTGCCAGCCGGACGGAACGTCCGCGAGCCCGGCCAGCGGCTCGAAACGCCGCTCGGCCGGCGGGGCGTGCGTGCTCGGCGGCATGAGGACCTCGGCCGTGGAAGGCTCGATGTCCACCTCGGCGTCCTCACCCGAGCCCAGGTACCGCCGCAGCTCCGCGAGGACCAGGCCGGTCACCGGACCGCTCCCCCGGCGGACGATGACATTGGGCGGCAGCGCGCGTTCCGGCTCCCTGGCGCGTTCCAGTTCGGCCCGGACGGCGCCCTGGGTGGACGCGTCCACCCCGAGCGCCGCCAGGACCGCCACCAGCGTGCCGGGCGACACGTCCACCCCGCGTCCGCGCCAGTCGGTGTAGCGGGTCGCGACGCCGTGCAGCCCGGAAAGGGTGTTCAGCTCATCGTCGGCCACGCCTGCACCATGCCCGGTGCGGGCGTGCTCACGCCGTCCAGATCTCCGGCTTGCGGCCGATCCACGGGCGGGCCTCTTCGAGCTGCGCCGACAGCGAGATCAGCGTCCCCTCGCCGCCGAGACGCCCGGCGAGCATGATCCCGATCGGCAGGCCGGGCGTCTCATTCTGGGGGGACGACCCCCCAGGCCCCCCGGCAACCGCATCCGAGGTCCAGTGCAGCGGGACGCTCACCGCGGGCTGCCCGGAGATGTTGTACGGCGCGGTGAAGGGGGTGAACTTCGTCTGGCGGTCGAAGTTCTCGGCCGGCTCCTGGTCGTGGAAGTACCCGACCGGGGCCGGCGGCTGCGCCAGCGTCGGGTGCAGGATCGCGTCGAACCCGTCCATCACCGGGAACGCCGCGCGCAGCGCGCCCTGCAGCGCCGCGTGGGCCTGGAACAGCTGCGGCGCGGTCGTGGCCTCGCCGCGTTCCCGCAGCCAGCGGGTCAGCGGCTGGAGGAGGTGCTCGCTCTCGTCCGCGACCGGCGTGACCGTCGCCATCACGCCCCAGAGCATCAGGAAATGCGGGACGAGTTCGGGGCCGAGCACCTGCGGCAGCTCGACGACCTCGTGGCCCAGTTCCCGCAGCAGCTCGGACGCCTCGTCGTAGGCGGCGACGCAGTCGGGATGCACCTCGGCGCCAGGCACGGCGGACTCCATGCTCCGCGCGATCCGCAGGCGGCCCGGCGGGCGCTCGGCGTAGGACGCGAACGTGCCCTCGACCGGCGGCGCGGCGTACAGGTCGCCCGGCATGTGCCCGGCCATCACGTCCAGCAGGAGCGCCGCGTCGCGGACGGTCCGGGCGATGGGCCCGTTCGTCGACAGCCCGAACAGGTCGGGGACGACCGGCCCCTGCGAGACCCGCCCGCGCGTCGGCTTGATCCCGAAGAGCCCGCACACGCTGCTGGGGATGCGGATCGAGCCGCCGCCGTCGCTGCCCTGCGCGACGGGGGCCAGGCCGGACGCGACCGCCGCGCCCGCGCCGCCGCTGGACCCGCCCGCCGACCGGGACGGGTCCCACGGCGTGCGCGCCGGCGGCGCGACGCCACCCTCGGTGTAGCAGGGCAGGCCGAACTCGGGCGTCGTGGTCTTGCCGAGGAGCAGCGACCCCGCCGCCCGCAGCGCGGTCACGACGTTGTCGTCCGCGAAGCCGGTCAGCTCGGAGTAGACGGCCGAGCCGAACGTCATCCGGACACCGTTGACCATGTTCAGGTCCTTGATGGGGACCGGGACGCCGTGCAGGGGAGGCAGGTCCGCCGGGTCCGCGGCGTCCAGCACGGCCTTCTCCGCCTCGCGGGCCTGCTCCCGGGCGAGTTCGCCGGTGACCGTCACGTAGGCCCCGACCTGCTCGTTGAGTCGTTCGATGCGGGTCAGATAGTGGTCGGCGAGTTCGACCGGAGATACTTCCCTGGTGCGGACGGCCGCAGCCATCCGGGTGGCGCTGAGGTCATGGATTTGTGTCACAAACCGGAACGGTAGACGTCGTGTGCGCGGGCATCAAAGAGGGCAGGGACGACTGCAGCGGCGGAAGGAGAAGGATACCGACGTACCCATCCGTCCCGGCAGTGAATCACCCACGGACGGCGACAAAACTATTAACCCTGCATGACTAGTCGCCAACCTGCCGGATGATTACTCTGCGCACGGAGGATCATGCCCCCGATGGGAAAGGAATACGGAGCGTCAACTCATGGCGATCATGGAGCGGGGCAACACGCAAGGTGCCAGGGGCCGGCCCCGGGCACGGTCGGAAACGGCGGGGGCGAAGGCGACGGGGTCGGAGGAAACGCGTGAGCACCATCACCAGGCTCCGGTGAAGGAGTCTCCCGAGGAGAGCACCGCCGCCGCGATGCTCGCCGACCCGCGGGTCCGCCGCTGGCGATGGACGGCCGCGGCCGGCGTCGTCGCCGGCGTCGCCGTGACGGTCACGGCCGGCTGGCGGCTCGGTCTCACCGTCGCGGTCCTGGTGGTCGTCGGGGACGTCGTCCGCCGGTCCCGCAAGAGCTCCACCGTCACCGCCTGGCAGAAGTCCTCGGCCGCCGAACGGCGCACCGAGAAGCAGCTGAAGTCCCTCCAGCGCAACGGGTACGTCGTGCTGCACGCACGCGCCGTGCCCGCCGACGACGAGGGCGTCAGCGACGGGCGGATCGACCACCTGGTGATCGGGCCGAGCGGCGTCTACGCCATCGACTCCGAGAAGTGGGACAAGCGCCTGCCCGTGCGCACCATGTCCCACCTCAAGCTCTTCCACGGCCCCTTCAACAAGAAGGACCGGTTGGACGAGGCGCGCTGGGAGGCCCAGCAGGCGAGCAGCATCCTCGCCAAGCGGGTCGGCTTCGAGGTGCCTGTGCAGCCCTCGGTGGCGATCTACGGGCCGTCCATCCCGTGGAAGGTCATGCGGGTCCGCGACGTCGACGTCTACGCGGGCAACCGGGCGCGCGCGTACCTGCGCCGCCGTCCGAAGATCCTGACCGACGGCGACGTCCAGCGCATCTTCCAGGCGGCCGAGAAGGCCCTGCCGCCGAAATACCCCGATTAAATTGCAGTTCCCTCGGCGTCAGGCGCTGGAGCGCCTTCCTTCAACGGGAACTGCGGCGCGATCGCTGCATCGCTTCGACTCGCCTAGCGGCTCGCTGCGCGATCAGGTTTCTCGCTTCGCTTGAAACCTGCCTTCGGACGCGATCGCAGGCGTTGGGGTCGTTGCACACTTGTCTCATGGCCCGGCCCGGTGGGTCTCACCACCGGGCCTCGTGCCTCGCCGGGACGCCTCGTCCCGGCTTTTTTCATGCCTGTACACCGGTTGGTAGCATCGAAGGACACGAGCCGGCCCGCGCGCGACCTCCGCTGAGCCGGCCGCAGCGCCGCGACCCGCCGCTGCAAGCGCACTCGGCCCCCACACCGTGGGATCGGCTCACATCACAGGTTGGAGAGAGGTCACACACATGCCACCGCTCAGGTCACGCACGGTCACCCATGGCAGGAACATGGCGGGCGCCCGCGCCCTCATGCGGGCCAGCGGCGTGGAACGCGAGGACTTCGGCAAGCCGATCGTCGCGGTGGCCAACAGCTACACCCAGTTCGTCCCCGGCCACGTCCACCTGGACGAGGTCGGCAAGGTCGTCGCCGGCGCCGTCCGCGAGGCGGGCGGCGTGCCCCGCGAGTTCAACACGATCGCCGTGGACGACGGCATCGCCATGGGCCACGACGGCATGCTGTACTCGCTGCCGTCCCGCGAGGTCATCGCCGACGCGATCGAGTACATGGTCAACGCGCACTGCGCCGACGCCCTCGTCTGCGTCTCCAACTGCGACAAGATCACCCCGGGGATGCTGCTGGCCGCGCTGCGCCTCAACATCCCCGTCGTGTTCGTCTCCGGCGGCCCGATGGAGGCCGGCAAGCCCGTCGAGGGCGTCATGGACGGCAACAAGCTCGACCTGATCGACCCGATCATCGCCTCCGCCGACGGCTCGATCGACGAGGACAAGCTCCTGGAGATGGAGGAGAGCGCCTGCCCGACCTGCGGGTCCTGCTCGGGCATGTTCACCGCCAACTCCATGAACTGCCTCACCGAGGCGATCGGGCTGGCGCTGCCCGGCAACGGCACCGTCCTGGCCACCCACACCGCGCGCCGCCGCCTCTACGAGGACGCCGGCCGCACCGTCGTGGACGTCGCCCGCCGCTACTACGAGGACGACGACGAGCGCGTCCTGCCGCTGAACATCGCCACCCGCGACGCGTTCGCGAACGCCATGGTGCTGGACGTCGCGATGGGCGGCTCGACCAACACGATCCTGCACCTGCTCGCCGCCGCGACCGAGGCCGGCGTGGACTTCGGCCTGTCCGACATCGACGAGATCTCCCGGCGCGTCCCCTGTGTCTGCAAGCTCGCCCCGGCCACCGGCAAGTACCACGTCGAGGACTGCCACCGCGCGGGCGGCATCCCCGCCCTGCTCGGCGAGCTGAACCGCGGCGGCCTGCTGCACAGCTCCGCCCACTCGATCCACTCCGCGTCCATGGACGAGTTCGTCGCCAAGTGGGACGTCCGCTCCCCCGACGTGCTGCCCGAGGCGGTCGAGATGTACCACGCGGCGCCCGGCGGCGTCCGCAGCACCTCCGCGTTCTCGCAGAGCGCCCGCTGGAAGTCCCTCGACCTCGACCGCGAGGGCGGCTGCATCCGCTCCGTGGAGCACGCCTACACCGCCGACGGCGGCCTCGCCGTCCTGCGCGGCAACATCGCCCCCGACGGCGCGATCGTCAAGACCGCCGGCGTCGACGAGGAGCTGTGGACCTTCACCGGCCCCGCCGTCGTGTTCGAGTCGCAGGACGACGCCGTCGAGGGCATCCTCAGCGGCAAGATCAAGGCCGGGGACGTCGTCGTGATCCGCTACGAGGGCCCGAAGGGCGGCCCCGGCATGCAGGAGATGCTGTACCCGACGAGCTTCCTCAAGGGCCGCGGGCTCGGCAAGGCGTGCGCGCTGATCACCGACGGACGGTTCTCCGGCGGCACGTCCGGGCTGTCCATCGGGCACGCGTCCCCCGAGGCCGCGAGCGGCGGGATCATCGCCCTCGTCGAGGACGGCGACCGCGTCGTGATCGACATCCCGAACCGGGTGCTCGATCTCGACGTCCCGTCCGACGAGCTGGAGATCCGGCGCGAGAAGCTCCTCGCCGACCTGGGCCGCTACCGGCCCCGCGACCGGCACCGCCCGGTCAGCGCCGCCCTGCGCGCCTACGCCGCGATGGCCACCTCCGCCTCCACCGGCGCCGCCCGCGACGTCGACCAGCTCGACCGGCCGCTCGGCTGAGCATTACCCGGCGGGTAATCGCCTTCGTTCCCGCGCCGGGGGCAGAGTGGACTCACCGGCCGGGGCCAGACCGGCCCCGGCCGCCCCACTCGAAGGAGATCGCGATGACCGCCTACGCGCTCGCCCACCTGCACCCGCAGCCGCCGCTCCACGACGACGTCTTCACCTACATGGAGCGCATCCAGGCGACCATGGACCCGTTCGGCGGCCGCTTCCTCGTCCACGGCACCGACCCCGAGGTGATCGAGGGCCCGCTGGAAGGCGGGTACGTCCTCATCGAGTTCCCCGACATGGACAACGCCCGCGCCTGGTACGAGTCGGACGCCTACCAGGCGATCCTGCCGATGCGCACCGACCACATGGAGGGCACGGCCGTCCTGCTGCAGGGCGTCCCGGACGGGTACGACCCCACGGCGACCGTCAAGGCCATACGCGCCGCCCAGCAGGGCTAAGAACTCCTAACAGAATGATCTTCCCCGTATCCATGGGGGGCCAAGATCGTTGATCTTGGCGTGAGGAAGGGTCAGCAACCCCCATGGATCGTGCCGGACGACTTGTGGGAGCGGATCGAGCCGCTGTTGCCGAAGGTCGAGCGGCGGTACCGGCATCCGGGGCGCAAGCGCATCGACGACCGCAAGGCGCTGTGCGGGATCTTGTTCGTGCTGCATACCGCGATTCCATGGGAGTTTCTGCCCCAGGAGCTGGGGTTCGGCTCGGGGATGACCTGCTGGCGCCGGTTGCGGGACTGGCATGCGGCCGGAGTGTGGCAGCAGTTGCACGAGGTGCTGCTGGCCGAGTTGCACGCCGCCGACAAGCTGGACTGGTCCCGGGCGGTGATCGACAGCTCCCACGTGCGGGCGCTCAAGGGCGGCCCAAAACCGGCCCGAGCCCGGTCGACCGCGCCAGGACGGGCTCGAAACACCATGTTATCTGCGACGGCAACGGCATCCCGCTCGCCGTCTCGCTGACCGGCGGAAACCGCAACGACGTCACCCAGCTGATGCCCTTGATCGAGGCGGTGCCGCCTGTCCGCGGCAAGGTCGGCCGGCCCCGTCGGCGCCCGGACATGCTGTACGCCGACCGCGGCTACGACCACGACAAGTACCGCCGCCTGGTCTGGAGCAAGAACATCAAGCCGCAGATCGCCCGGCGCGGCACCGAGCACGGCTCCGGCCTGGGCGTGCACCGCTGGGTAGTCGAGCAGACGGTGGCCCTGCTGCACTGGTTCCGCCGCCTGCGCATCCGCTGGGAGATCCGCGACGACATCCACGAAGCCTTCATGACCCTCGCCAGCGCCATCATCTGCTGGCGCAGGCTTAACCGTTGATCATTCTGTTAGGAGTTCTAAGAGCAGCAGCCACCGCCACAGCAGCCGCCACCGCCGCCGGCGGGCTCCGGCGGGGGCGCGGTGCCGCGGGACGAGCCGGTGACGGCGACCGTTGACAGCAGCTTGACCGTGTCGTCGTGGCCGTCCGGGCACGGGGCCGGGTCGGACGCGTTGATCATCGGCCTGGAGATCTCGAAGGTCGATCCACAGGCGCGGCAGCGGTAGTCATAGCGAGGCACGCCATCAGGATACGCGCGTCACGCGGCCGGCGGGCTCCACGCCTTCCGGCCGCCCCACCGCAGACGAACACGAGCGTCACGCGGCCTGCGGGGTTCCTGCGTACGGGCCGCCTCACCGCAGCCGAACACGCGCGTCAGGCGGCGGGTTCCCGCACGTAGGCGGCCCACTGGGGGTCGCCGTCGTGGACCAGGCCGATGAGGCGCCAGTGGGCCCCACGTGGGACGGCCGGGGTGATGTTGAGCGTCCAGCCGAGTTCGGACAGGAGCCGGTCGGCCTTGCGGTGGTTGCAGGTCATGCAGGACGCGACGCAGTTCTCCCACACGTGCTTGCCCCCGCGGCTGCGGGGGTGGACATGGTCGATGGTCTCGGCGCGGCGCCCGCAGTAGACGCAGCGGAAGTTGTCGCGGCGCATCAGGGCGGCGCGGGTGAGGGGGACGCGGGTCCGGAACGGGATGCGCACGTAGCGGCGGAGCCGGATGACGGACGGCACCTCGATCGCCATCGTGGCCGAGTGCAGGACCGCGCCCGAGGTGTCATGGTGGACGATCTCGGCCTTCTCCCGAAGCACGAGGCAGACCGCCCGCCGGAGCGGCAGCGTGGTGAGTGGTTCGTACGTCGCGTTCAGGAGGAGGACCTGTCGCATCAGACGTCCTCCGCCGGGCCGTGCTGCGGATTCGCCTCGGCGGGCGCGGCGGAGCGCACCTCGAACCGAGGCCCGATTATTATCTCGGGTTCCTGCGCTCTCGCCATGAGGACCTCCCCAGGGGCGAACCGACCAGATCAGTGTGGCGTCTCAGGGAGGCCGTCCGCTACCCCAATAATCCCCCTTCGAGCGGCGCATCGAACGCAAACACGTGTTCGTGGTGGGTCGCGGTGCGCGGAACGGGGCAGTCCGCGACGGCCAATACAGTTCAATCTATGACGCCGTATCCGCCCGCGCAGCGCCAGGACATCGTCGAGGACATCCACGGTCACCGGGTCGCCGATCCGTACCGGTGGCTTGAGGACGCCGGCAGCGACGAGACCAGGGAATGGCTCGCCGCGCAGGACGGGCTCTTCCACAAGGTCGCGGACGACCTGCCGGGCCGGGAGACGCTACGGCGGCGGCTCGGGGAACTGCTCGGCGCGGGCGGCGTCGGGTCCCCGGTGTGGCGGGGCGACCGGTGCTTCTTCACGCGCCGCGCCGGCGACCAGGAGCACGCGGTGCTCTACACCGTGGATCCGGACGGTTCCGAGCGCGTCCTCGTCGATCCGATGGCCCTCGACAGCGGCGGGACGACGACGCTGGACGGCTGGCAGCCCGACAAGGAGGGCCGCAGGCTGGCGTACAAGGTGTCGACCGGCGGGGACGAGGAGTCGCTGCTGCACGTCATGGACGTCGCGACGGGCGAGCGGGTGGAGGGGCCCATCGACCGGTCGCGGTACTCGTCGGTGGCGTGGCTTCCCGGCGGGGACGCCTACTACTACGTGCGGCGCCTGCCCGCGCGGGACGTCCCCGCGGGCGAGGAGCAGTACCACCGGCGGGTCTACCTGCACCGGGTCGGCACCGAGCCCGACACCCACGATGTGCTGATCTTCGGTGCGGGCATGGACAAGACCAACTACTACGGGGCCGGGGTCAGCCGGGACGGGCGCTGGCTCACGATCTCGTCGTCGCAGGGCACGGCTCCGCGCAACGACCTGTGGATCGCCGACCTGTCCGCGTCGCCGGCCGAGGCCCCTGAGCTGCGCGCCGTCCAGGAGGGGGTGGACGCGGGTACCGGCCTGCATGTGGGACGGGACGGCCGCGCCTACATCTTCACCGACCGTGACGCGCCGAGGTCCCGGCTGTGCGTCGCCGATCCGGCCGATCCGGCCTACGAGACGTGGCGGGACCTGATCCCGCAGGACCCCGAGGCCGTCCTCACCGACTTCGCGATCCTCGACGACCTGGAACGGCCCGTTCTGCTGGCCGGGTGGACGCGTCATGCGATCAGCGAGATCACCGTCCACGACCTGGAGAGCGGGGAGCGGCTCGGGTCCGTCCCGACACCCGGGCTGGGGTCGATCGGCGGGATCATCGAACGGCCCGAGGGCGGCCACGAGGCGTGGTTCGGCTACACCGACAACGTGACGCCGTCGTCGGTCATGCGCTACAACGCGCGGACGGGCGAGACGGCGCTGTGGGCGTCCGCCCCCGGGACGGTCGAGGTTCCGGAGATCGAGGCACGCCAGGTCGCCTACACCTCGCGGGACGGAACGCGGGTGCGGATGCTGGTGGCGTCCCGTCCCGGGCTCACCGGGCCGCGCCCCACGATCCTGTACGGGTACGGCGGCTTCAACATCTCGCTGACGCCGTCGTACTCGGCGAGCATCCTGGCCTGGGTGGAAGCCGGCGGGGTGTACGCGATCGCGAACCTGCGCGGCGGGTCCGAGGAGGGTGAGGAGTGGCACCGCGCGGGGATGCGCGAGCGCAAGCAGAACGTGTTCGACGACTTCCACGCCGCCGCGGAGAAGCTCATCGCGGACGGCCTGACCACGCCGTCGCAGCTCGCGATCTCCGGCGGCTCGAACGGCGGGCTGCTCGTGGGCGCGGCGCTCACCCAGCGTCCCGACCTGTACCGGGCGGTGGTGTGCTCGGCGCCGCTGCTGGACATGGCCCGGTACGAGCAGTTCGGCCTGGGCCAGACGTGGAACGACGAGTACGGGACGGCCGACGACCCCGAGGAGTTCGGCTGGCTCATCGGCTACTCCCCTTACCATCACGTCCACGTCGGCACCGCCTACCCGGCCGTGCTGTTCACGACGTTCGGCAGCGACACCCGCGTGGACCCGCTGCACGCCCGCAAACTCTGCGCCGCCCTCCAGCACGCGACCGCGTCCGACGCCCCGGTCCTGCTCCGCAACGAGGCGGAGGTCGGCCACGCCGCCCGTTCGGTGAGCCGCTCGGCCGACCTGATGGCCGACACGCTCACCTTCATGGCCGCGCAGACCGGACTCGGCCTCCCAGGCCCGGAGGCGGCCGACGGAGACGAATTGACCGATGGTCTAATAGCAGGGTGAGCGAGTCGACGGTGCGGAGTGCGTCCGCCGCGGAACGTGTGCTCGGGCTGCTCAAGGAGCCGCCCGGGGAACCGGACGTCACGGCGGGCTACCTGGATCTGCTCGGGCCGTCCACCCAGCCGTCCCCGTCCCTGGCCCAGTCGGTGATGGAGTCGGCGTTCCTGCCGCAGATCTACGAGCGCGTGTGGCGACCGGTCGGATTCAACCTGGCCAAGGGCTGGCCGATCGGCCCGGACACCGCCACCGAGCAGGCGATGACCCGCGACTGGCTCGGCCTCTCCCAGCCCGGCCGCGCCGGCCGTCCGGCCGCGACCGTCCTGGACGTGGCATGCGGACCCGGCAACGTCACCCGCGCCCTGGCCGAGGGCGTCGGACGGGACGGCCTCGTCGCCGGGCTCGACGCGTCCCGGACCATGCTCGCCCGCGCCGTGGCGGACACCGCCGCGCCCGGCCCCGGGGACGCCGGCGTCTGCTACGTCCGCGGCGACGCCGTCGACCTGCCGTTCGAGGACGCCTCGTTCGACGCCGTCTGCTGCTTCGGGGCGCTGTACCTGTTCGACGATCCGTGGACGGCCGTGGACGGCATGACCCGCGTCCTCAAACCCGGCGGCCGGCTGATCATCCTCACGTCGCGGCGGCCCCTCCCGCTGCGCACCGCCCGCCTCGGCGGCGAACTCGTCCGCCGCGCCACCGGCTACACCGTCTTCGGCGACCGCGAGGTCACCAGGGCCCTGGCCGACCGGGGCTTCACCGGCATCAGGCAGCACCGCTACCCGCTGATGCAGGTGGTAGGGGGTCGCCGCTGAACCCCTCGCTTTGCGGCGAGGGGCGATGACGCTACGCTCCCACCAGAACGCGCACGGGAACACCGTGCGACACAACGGCCCCCTCCTGGGGTTGGGAAGCCTCCAGGAGGGGGTTGGGGCGGCCTTAGCGGAGCCGCTTCTCGATGTAGATGTTGACTATGCCGCCTATGGTTTCGCGGCGGGTTTCGGTCCAGCCGAACTTGCGGTAGAGGGCCAGCGCCGGGGCCTGCAGTTCGGTGGTGTCGGCGCGGAGGACGCGGTAGCCGAACTCCTTGGCACGTTCCTCCAGGGCCTGCACGACCGCGGTGCCGTAGCCGCGGCGCTGGACGGCGGGCATGACGCGGAGGCGCACCATTTCGACGGCGTCGAGGGTCGGGTTGCCGGGCGCGTAGCCGCCGAACGCGCGGGCGCGGCCGCCGGGGACGAGGTCGGCGCGGCGCAGGCCGCCCATCGCGACGATTCCGCCGTCCAGCTCGCCGACGATGAACTCGCCGTCGTTGCGGAGATAGATGTCCTCCATGCGGAAGAAATCGTGGTCGTAGTAGACGCCGTCGCCGGGACGCAGGCCGACCTGGGCCAGGCCTTCGCGGTGCAGGGCGAGGACGATGCCGTGGTCGGCGGCGTGGTAGCGGCGCAGCCGGAGCTCTCCGAAGTTCCACACGGGGGGTTCGGCCTGGACGCGGACGAGGGTGTGGGAGGGGTGGTGGTCCTGCCAGGGGGCGCTGTCGGGCATGCCGGATCAGACCTGCTCGGCCGGTGGAACGGACGGGGACTCCTGCGTGGGGCTCGTGACCCAGGGCCCGGCGAGCGCCTCGTAGAAGTCCTTCAGCGCCGGGCTGTCACCGTGCTTGGCGGAGACGGCCGCGCCGATCTGGCGGGCCCGGTGCACGAGGATGTCGGACCGGTGGTCGGACGGCAGTTCGAGGATGGCCTCCTGCCCGGCCGCGAGCGCGGCGTCGGGGTTCCCGGCGTGGAACTTGCACATGGCCCGGTCGAGGCGTACCAGGGTGAGGTCGACGCGGTCGGTGGGCGAGTACAGGGTGAGGGCGTGGCTCAGCACCTCGTCGCCGTGCTTGTGATCACCGAGGCTGGTGAAGGTGTCGCCCTCGTAGAAGGCCATCTGACGGTCGGTGAACCCGTACACCAGGTCGCTGGTGTCGGCCTTGGAGAGCTGGTCGAAGACCGAGCGTCCGCGGACGAGGGCGCGCCTGGCGCTGGGGGCGGCGTCGCCGCGTCCCCGCATGGCGAGCATGCCGAGCGCGCGCGCCTCCACGGCGGGTGCCATGGCACCGGCGACGCCGGGGGTCCGGCCGGCGAGGTCCTGTGCCTTGCGGGCCAGGTGCAGCGCCTCGCGCGGGTCGCCGTAGTACATCGGCACCAGGGACTCGCGGACGGTCACCCAGGCGCGCAGCTGGCGGTCGCCGGTCTCGTCGGCGGCGGTGCGGGCGGTCCGGAAGAACGAGCGGGCCAGCCGGTGGTCGCCCAGGTTGATCATGATCAGCCCGGACAGCCCGGACAGCTGGGCCGCGATCCGGCACAGCCGCTCCTGCAACTCGACCGGCTGGCGCTTGTCGCACATGCGGCGCACCTCGCTGAAGTCCAGCAGGACGTCGCAGAGCATCCGGAGGGAAGGCGTCGCCTGGTACTGCCGGCCGTAGCCGTAGGTCGTCTCCTCCCACTGGTCCAGCATCGTCGGCGAGACGGTCGCGCCGACGAGCGTGTCGTCCATCTTGCGGCGCAGGTTGTCGACAGCCCCAAGGAACTGACCGTCGAGCGCCACGCCCGCTCCGGCCAGCAGCTGCAGAAGGGTCCTACGAAGCACGATGTCCTCCTCTCCCACATCAATGGTCAGGGGGCCGTCGGCGCGGTCCGGGCCCCTCATGTCGTTAACGGTGACCCAGGGACGTTCACCGGCCCTGGGGACGATCGCCCCGACGAGCGCGTCGGGGTCTTGCGCGGCGGGCCGCTCCGGCCGCGGCTGGGGGACGCTCGCGACGCCGTGACGGACCGCGTGGCCGCGGCCGCAGATGCAGGGGCTCTGGTAGTCGAGCGCGTCCGGCTCCACCCGGTAGACGGCACAGAGGTAGTGCAGGTATTCGGGGCCGGGTCGCTTGTAGCCGCTCTCGTAGGCGGACAGCAGCGTCTCCCCGAGCCGGGGCGCCGGCTTGCCGTCGACCTCGTAGAGCGCCTTGACCTGCGCCACGATGTCGGACAGTGCGACACCGTGGGCCAGGCGGTGCGCCTTGACCCGGCTGGTGCCGAACAGCGGTCCGCACTGCTCATGGATCTCCTGCGCTATGTCGCCCGGACCCTGCCCACGGGCTAAGGCGCGCGCACGGATCCGGCGAGCCACGTCCGTTTCTTTCCGAGGGGGGTCAGACATCGACTCCGGCCTCCTCCCGTCGTGCCGGGACGCCGCTCCCCGGGGGGAGAGGGCGATCGCCCCGCCACGGCGACCGGTCGCTAGATGGCCACGACAGATAATCTCTCGCGCACGCAGCGTAACCCTCGGTGCGGGGGCGGCCAAGCGATTCCGCAGAAGAAGCGCCGGTCCGGAGGCGTCTCGCACCCCGCAGGTAGAGATTCTTCCTCCAACGGGGGGAGGACTTCCTCCGAGGTAGGGGAATTCGGTACCGGGGGCGCTGCCCGGCCCTTGACCCACCCCCGTGAGAGTTGCAATTCTCGCCGCGAGTGACCGAACGGATTCACAGAGTCGATCAATGCCGGTGCTCGCTCGCGGAGCCGGCACTCTCTTACGGAGGGGGTGTGAAGGTGGTCAGCGACACACGCGTCGGCTACCTGGAGGAGCTGGAGCATGAACTCGACATGCAGGGCCTCGTCGCCCGCGTCGTCAGGACCCGCTCGGGGCCGGCGTTCCTGCGGGTGGTGAACCCGGAGGCGGCGAGCCTCGCCGAGGACGTCACGTGCGCCCCCGCGCCGGAGACCACCGACCACTACTTCTGGTGGTCCTGGGGCGAGCGCATGCACCGGGTCGACGACGTGGGCGGCGCCGCCCTCAAACTGGCGCACGTCCTTCAGCCGCTCCCTCGCGAGGTCGAGGTCCCCTAGACCGGGCGTGTTCCGCGGGGCCGCGGCCAGGACGGCGCGGCAGCCGCGGACCCGCGGGACACGTCCGCCGGATCAGCCCCTCCCCGGCCCAAGCCGTGACACTTCGGCGGCGGTCGTACGAACCGATCGGAACCGTCCCCTACGATCGGGCTCGTACCCGCCGCGGATCCACGGCGAGGTGTCAAGGCACCTGAACGTTTCCCGGCCGGCCTGGCAGGCAGGCCGTCCCCCGGTGCACACCACCGGGGATGAAGAACGTTCACAACGGCCGGGGAGGGTCTGCCGGATGTCACTCGCCGTCGCATCGCTGCTGCCCTGGGGCCAGGACGGCTCCCCCGAGGCCGCGTGCCGCGACCAGACGCCCTCCGCCTCGTGCCGGCTCGTCTGGAACATCTCGCACAACAACGACTTCACCCGGTTCTACGCGACCTGGCTGGACGGCCCCCTCACCACCCTGCTCCTGGTCATCGTCACGCTCGTGATCGCGCTGATCGTGAAGAACATCGCGCACCGCATGATCACCAGAGTCACGCTGCGGATGGCCGAGGGGACGATGTCGGAGCGGGTCAGGGAGCGCTCCCGGACGGTCTTCGAGGGCAGCCCGGCCCTGCTCAACAAGCGGCGGGCACAGCGCGCCCAGACGCTCGGCTCGGTGCTGCGCTCCATCGCGTCCGTCCTCATCATGGGGACGGCCCTGTTCAGCGTCCTCGGCTCCCTCGGCCTCAACCTCGCCCCCATCCTGGCCAGCGCGAGCGTCATCGGCGTCGCGGTCGGCTTCGGCGCGCAGAACATCGTCAAGGACCTCCTCGCCGGGCTGTTCATGCTGCTTGAGGACCAGTACGGCGTCGGCGACTTCATCGACGTCGGCACCGCCAAGGGGACGGTCGAGGCCGTCACGCTGCGGGTCACCCGGATGCGGGACGTGGACGGGGTCGTCTGGTACGTCCCGAACGGCGAGATCAAGAAGGTCGGGAACGAGTCGCAGAACTGGGGCCGCGCCGTCCTGGACATCCCCGTCGACATCCAGGAGAACACCGAGCGGGTCAAGGAGATCCTGCAGGACACCGCCGACGAGATGGCCGCCGACGGGCCGTGGAACGACATCGTCCTGGAGGCGCCGTCGGTGTGGGGCGTGCAGGCGCTCGCCGGGGACGCGCTGGTCATCCGCGTCGTACTGAAGACGGCCCCGGGCAGGCAGGGCGACGTCGCCCGCGAGCTGCGCGAGCGGGTCAAGCGGGCGTTCGACGAGGCGGGCGTCACGGTCGCCACTCCCGGGCCCTAGCCGATCAAGATCGGCGACCGGGGCCGGAACGGCGCGGGTCTCGCATAGGGTGGGGAGCGCTATGGCTGAAAAGGTGACCTTCTACGAGGCGGTCGGCGGTGAGGAGACCTTCCACCGGCTGGTGCACCGCTTCTACCAGGGTGTCGCGGAAGACCCCGACCTCCGTGCTCTCTATCCCGAGGAGGATCTCGGACCCGCCGAGGAGAGGCTGCGGCTGTTCCTGATCCAGTACTGGGGCGGCCCGAACACCTACAGCCAGCGGCGGGGGCACCCCCGGCTGCGGATGAGGCACGTGCCGTTCGTGATCGGCGAGGCCGAGCGAGACGCCTGGCTGCGGCACATGCGGGTCGCGGTGGAGGAGCTGGGGCTTCCCGAGCAGCTGGAGGAACAGCTGTGGGGCTACTTCACGATGGCCGCGCAAAGTCTGGTGAACGCGCAGACATAAGCGGGTAGATCGGCCTGTATGACGCTGACCCCCTGGTGGCGCAATGCCGTCGTGTACGAGGTTTATGTCCGCAGCTTCGCCGACTCCGACGGGAACGGTGAGGGAGACCTCCAGGGGATCCGATCTCGCCTGGCCCACCTGCGCGACCTCGGCGTGGACGCGCTCTGGCTCACCCCCTTCTACACCTCCCCGCTGGCCGACGGCGGCTACGACGTGGCCGACTACCGCGACGTCGACCCCCGGTTCGGCGACCTGGACGACTTCGACGCCCTGGTCGCGGACGTCCACGCGCACGGCCTGCGGCTGATCGTCGACATCGTCCCCAACCACTCGTCGGACCGGCATCCCTGGTTCCAGGAGGCGCTCGCCGCCCCGCCCGGCTCCCCCGCCCGTTCCCGCTACATCTTCCGCGCCGGAAGGCCGGGGGAACAGCCCGGCGAGGAGCAGCCCCCCAACGACTGGCCGTCCGCGTTCGGCGGGCCGGCGTGGACGCGGGCGGACGGCGGCGAGTGGTATTTGCACCTGTACGCGCGCGAGCAGCCGGACTTCAACTGGCGCAACCCGGAGGTGCAGCGCGAGTTCGAGGACATCCTGCGGTTCTGGCTGGACCGCGGCGTGGACGGTTTCCGCATCGACGTGGCCGCGGGCCTGTTCAAGGACGCGTCGTTCCGCGACCTCGGCGGGAAGGACCGGCGCGTGTTGGACGGCCCCATCTACAGCCGTCCCGAAGTCCACGAGGTGTACCGGCGGTGGCGGCGGATCCTCGACGAGTACGACGGCGACCGTATGGCCATAGGCGAGGTGTGGACGGACGGACCCGAAGACCTCGCGCTCTACCTGCGTCCAGACGAGCTCCACCAGGTTTTCCAGTTCGACCTGCAACTCGCCTCGTGGTCGGCAACCGCGTTTCGTGATGTGGCGACGGCCGCGATGAAGGCCGTCGCACCCACCGGGGCCGCGCCCACTTGGGTGCTGTCCAGTCACGACTCCGTCCGGCACGTCACCCGGTACGAACGGCCGGGGAGCGTCCCCGGCATCGGATACGCGAGGGCCAAGGCGGCACTGCTGATGCTCTTGGCGCTTCCAGGGTCGGCGTACCTCTACCAGGGGGAGGAACTCGGCCTCCCCGAGGTGCTGGACCTGCCCGACGAGGCCAGGCAGGACCCCATCTTCGAGCGAACGAACGGGCGGTTGGCGGGACGCGACGGCTGCCGGGTCCCGCTGCCCTGGTCGGGCACGGCGGAGCCGTACGGGTTCTCGCCCGACGGCATCCGTCCGTGGCTGCCGATGCCGCCGGACTGGGCGTCCAGCACCGCCGAGGCGCAGGCGTCCGACCCGTCCTCCATTCTGGCGTTCTACCGCGAGGCGCTGGCGCTCCGCCGCCGGATGCTGGACGACCTGCCGGACGACGTGGAGTGGCTCGACTCCCCCGAGACGGCCGTCTTCTTCAGGCGGGGCCCGCTCACCTGCGCCCTCAACTGCGGCGAGAACCCGGTACGGCTCCCACCGGGCAGCCCGCTCCTGACCAGCACCCCCCTCTACGGCGAACTACTCCCCGGAAATGCCGCGTGCCTATTGCAGTCCGAGCTGCACTGAGAGCAGTCCCGGCCACGGCACTCGCCTAGCGGCTCGTGCCGTGACCGGGACTGGGACTGGGACTGGGACTGGGCGGGCCTGGGCTGCGCCGCAGCCGTACGACGGGACCCAGCTACAGGGGTGGGCGCTGGAGTTGGAGGGGGTCGTCGGCGCGGGGGGTGGACTTGAGGGTCTGGGCGCCGGGGTCGACGTCCGCCCAGCGCTTGAGGTCGGCGATCGCCTCGGCCTGCTGCTCGGCGGGCAGCTTCGTGATGAGGCGGCCGCTGTGGTTCATGCCCGGGGCGACGTAGACGGCCGAGTCGCGGCTGCCGTGCCCGAGGCGGAACGGCTTGGAGCCCCACGGGTCGTTCTCCCCGTACACGAACATCATCTGGCTCGCGTTACCGCGCACCCAGCGGTCGATGTCGCGCATGGCGCGGCCGTGGTCGAACCGCATCGGGATGTCGCGCGGGACGTAGGTGCGCGGGTGGTAGCTGTCCTCGTGCCGCAGCAGCTTGCGCATGTGCTTGAACTTCGGTGAGGGCCAGCCGAGCTGCGTGCCCGCCTGGTAGTAGTACGGGACGTACGGCTCCAGCCCCTGGTCGGTGTAGAAGGAGAGCCCGGCGATGCCGTCGAGGGACTCGTAGAGTTCGTCGTCGGAGGCGTCCAGCGGCGGGAGGTCCGCGCAGTCGGACTGCAGGCTGTACTGCCAGAACCCCCACTCGTAGTCCATCACCGAGTTCTCGAACGCCCGGTCCGGGGTGCGCAGGATGTCGAACGTCCAGCCGTTCTCTTCGGCGGCGGCCGTGAAGCGCTTGAGCATCGCGGGGCGCCGCTTGAGGAACTCGCGGGCGAGCCCCTGGAGCCGGGCGCGGCACTCTGGGTCGGTGCCGACCGTGTCGAAGAACTCATCGTAGGCGCGGTCGTCGTTGTTGCGGTAGTCGTTCGGCGCCACGTAGACGACGCTGCCGTCGACGTCACGCGGGTAGAAGCGCTTGTGGTAGACGGCGGTCATGCCGCCCTTGCTGCCGCCCGTCGAGATCCACTTGCCGCCGTAGATGGTCTTGAGCGCGCGGATGATCCGGTGCTCGTCGGTGGCGGCCTGCCAGATCGTGTCCTTGGTCCAGTCCGTCGGGACGGGGCGGGACGGGGTGAAGTAGCGGTACTCGACCGAGATCTGGTTGCCGTCGACCAGCGCGGTCGGCTCGGAGGTGAACATGACCTCCGGCGTGTCGTAGCCGCTGGTGTAGAGGACCATCGGCCCGTCCGTGGACTTGTGCTGCAGCATGATCCGCTGCTCGAACCACTGCCCCCCGGGGTTGCGGTGGTCGACCGGCTGCCTGTACTCCAGCCAGAACCAGCGGTAGCCCGGCAACGTCGAGGTCTTCTCCGTCACCTGCATTCCGGGGATCGCCTTGAGCCGGTCGAAGATGTCGGCCGCCTTGGCCGTGCCCGCCTGCTGTGTGCCTGCCTGGAGGGTGACCGCCTGCGCCGCCGTGGCGCCGGCTCCGGTCAGTCCCGCGGCGAGCAGCAGTGCCATCGCTCCTTGTGAGACGCGCCGCATTGTGCCCCTTTCACGTGGGTTCTCCACAATCGCGTCGAGACACTAGAGGAGAAGTGGGCCGAAAACGGATTCCTGTGTTGCTTGTTATCCATCCGTGACGGCCGCGGAACTCAGGCGGGCGGGGTCAGCGCTATCCCGTCGTCCCAGGGGGCCAGGCGCTCGAAGAGCCGCTCGTCGTGCCAGCGTCCGTCCAGGTGGATGTGCCGGCGGGCCGTGCCCACCGCCGTGAACCCGTTGCGCTCCAGGACACGCTGGGACGAAATGTTGTCCACCCTCGTGAACGCCTCCACGCGATGGAGGCGGAGGGCACTGAAGGCCACGTCCAGGGCCTGCCGCAGCGCCTCGGTCGCGACACCGCGGCCGGCGTGCGCACGCGCCACCCAGTAACCGACGAAGCAGCTCTGCAAGGGACCGCGCAGGACGTTGTTGAGCGTGATCCGTCCGGCTATCTCACCGTCGACCAGAATGACGCCCGGCCACATCTCCTCCGTGGCGTACGCCCCGACCAGGTCATGCAGATTGTCGAGCTGGCCTTCAACGGTGAAGTACGAGTCGTCGCGCTCCGGCTCCCAGGGCCGCAGATACTCGCGGTTCGCCCCGTAGAGCGCGGCGAGCTCCTCCGCGTCCGCCATCTGCACGACCCGCAGCCGCACCCCCGGCTGGAGACGGTCGAGCGTGACGGGCTGCCCGGCGAGCGCCGTCATGACGCGGGCGCCACGTAGCGGCCGATGAATTCACGCTCCTCCGGCGTGAAGCGGCGCAGCCGGTTCGTCTCCACGTCGAACGCGACGAGGGTCGAGACCGCCTCGGCGTAGACGTGCTCGTCGTCGCGCACCTCGTAGGCCAGCTTGAACGAGGCCGCGCGGGCCTCGGTCACCCACGTCTCCACCCGGATCGGGTACACGGTCGGCAGCAGCGGCGTCCGGTAGTCGATCTCGTGCCGCGAGATCACCATGCCGCGGACGGGCTTCTCCCCCTTGCGGACAGGGTCGCCGTGGAACATCTCCAGCCGGGCGTCCTCCAGGTAGCCGAGGAACTTCACGTTGTTCACGTGGCCCTGGGAGTCGATGTCGCCGAACCGGATGTTGAACTCGTAGATATGCCGGTACTCGGCCTCGGGCATGTCGGTCTGCTGCATGTCCTCGCCTGGGGTACGGGAAACCGGGGTCCGGTCGATGCTACCCGCAGAGTCATCGGCGGCGGCCTTCCGCCCCGGCCGCCGCACCCGGCCTGCCTCAGCCGCGGACGAGGCAGGGGCGCTTCGGGTCGAACGTCCAGCCGGGGACCAGGTACTCCATCGCGGCCGCGTCATCACGGTCGCCCAGCCCGTGCTCGACGTACAGCCGGTGCGCGGCCTCGATCCGCTCCTCGTCGATGTCGACGCCGAGGCCCGGCGCCTCCGGGAGCGCGATCCGCCCGTCCACGATGCGCAGGGGGTCCCTGGTGAGGCGCTGGCCGTCCTGCCAGATCCAGTGCGTGTCGATCGCGGTGATCTCGCCGGGCGCGGCGGCGGCGACGTGCGTGAACATCGCCAGCGACACGTCGAAGTGGTTGTTGGAGTGCGAGCCCCAGGTCAGCCCCCACGCCTGGCACAGCTGCGCCACCCGAACCGAGCCGCGCATCGTCCAGAAGTGCGGGTCGGCGAGCGGGATGTCCACCGCGTCCAGCCGGATCGCGTGGCCGAGTTCCCGCCAGTCGACGGCGATCATGTTGGTGGCGGTGCGCAGGCCGGTGGCGCGGCGGAACTCCGCCATCGTCTCGCGTCCCGAGTAGCCGAGTTCGGCGCCGCACGGATCCTCCGCGTAGGCGAGGACGTCCTTGATCGCGTTGCCCAGCCGGACGGCCTCGTCCAGCGACCAAGCGCCGTTCGGGTCGAGGTTGATCCGGGCGCCGGGGAACCGCTCGGCCAGCGCCCGCACCGCCTCTGCCTCCTCGTCGCCTCGGAGCACGCCGCCCTTGAGCTTGAAGTCGGCGAACCCGTACCGCTCCTGCGCCGCCTCCGCCTGCCGGACGATCGCGTCCGGCGTCATGGTCTCCTCGTGCCGGACGCGAAGCCAGCCGTCCGCTCCCTCTGGCGGCGCCTCGTACGGAAGGCCGGTCTTGCGGCGATCGCCGATGTAGAACAGGTAGCCGAGCATCGGGATCGCCGCCCGCTGGACGCCGTCGCCGAGCAGCGCGGCCACGGGGACGCCGAGGAACCGCCCCATCAGGTCCAGCAGCGCCGACTCGATCGCGGTCAACGCGTGGACGGTGACCCTGGTGTCGTGCGTCAGGCTTCCGCGTCCGCCGGCGTCCAGGTGGCCGAACGCCGCGCGGACGGTGTTCAGGATCTCGTCGGACCGTCCGATGGGCCTGCCGACGATCAGGTCACGCGCGTCCTCCAGCGTGCGCCGGATCCCCTCGCCGCCCGGGACCTCGCCGGCACCGGTCCCGCCGGCGGAGTCGGTGAGCAGCAGCAGGTTCCGTGTGAAGAACGGGCCGTGCGCCCCGCCCAGGTTGAGCAGCATGCTGTCGCGCCCCGCGACGGGGACGACGCGCATCACGGTGACGACCGGGGTGCTCATCGCCGGGCCCCCTGGTAGGCGACCGGCCGCTGGAACCGCTCGATGGCGAGGCTGCCGACCGATGTCGTCCGCGCGTCGGACGTCGCCGGGAACGGCCCGCCGTGGACCATCGCATGTCCCACTCTCACCCCGGTGGGCCAGCCGTCCCACACGATCCGCCCGGCCAGGCGCTCCAGGACGGGCAGCAGCCGCGCCGCCGCCTCCCTGTCGCCGGGGCCGGCGTGGATCGTCGCGGTCAGCTGCCCCTCCAGGCCGCGGGCCAGCCCCGCGACCTGGGCGAGGTCCTCGCAGCGGACGACCAGCGAGCACGCGCCGAAGATCTCTTCCTGGAGGCCTGGGCCGAAGTGCCCGGCGTCCACGGCGGCGAGCGCGGCCGCACCCCCCACCGCCGCGTCGGGCTCCCGGCCGCGCGCGAGGATCTCCACGTCCGGGTGCCGTTCGAGCCGCACGACGCCCTCGGCGTAGGCGCGTGCGATGCCGGGGGTGAGCATGGGCGCGCCGGGATCGGCGGCGATCGCCTTGGCGGCCGCGTCCAGGAACGCGTCCAGCTCCGGGCCCCTGACCGCGAAGACCAGCCCCGGGTTCGTGCAGAACTGGCCCGCCCCGAGCGTCACCGAGCCGGCGAACGCGCCGGCCAGTTCGCTCCCGCCCGCCGCCACGGCCTCCGGCAGCAGGAAGACCGGGTTGACGCTGCTCATCTCCGCGTACACCGGGATCGGCCGCGGCCGGTTCGCCGCCGCCTTCGCGATCGCCAGCCCCGCCGCCCGCGACCCGGTGAACCCCACACCCTGGACGCGCGGGTCGGTGACGAGCGCGATGCCGAGCGTCGGACCGTCCCCGTAGAGCATCGAGAACACGCCCTCGGGGAGCCCCGCCTCCCGGACGGCCTCCGACACCGCCCGCCCGACGAGTTCGCACGTCCCCGGGTGGGCGTCGTGCGCCTTCACGATCACCGGGCAGCCGGCCGCCAGCGCCGACGCCGTGTCCCCGCCGGCCACCGAGAACGCCAGCGGGAAGTTGCTCGCCCCGAACACCGCCACCGGCCCGAGCGGCACCCTGCCCTGCCTGATCTCCGGCCCGCCGTCATCGGCCGGGTCGACGCTCACGAACGGCCCGCCGCCCGCACGCAGGTCACCCGCGAAAAGGCGAAGCTGGCCGGTCGTACGGGCGACCTCGCCGGTCACGCGGGGCACGGGAAGTCCGGTCTCGGACGTGACACGGCCGACGAGATCGTCGGTGAGACCGTCCAGCTTCCCGGCGATCGCCTCGAGGAACGCGGCCCGCCGCTCGGGGGTGGTCGCGCGGTAGGCGTCGAACGCCTCGTCGGCCAGAGCGCAGGCGCGCTCCACCTCGGCCTCGCCGCCGTAGCGGTACTCGGGCCCGAGACGTTCACCGGTACGGGGATCGATGGCCGTGACCGCCGCACCCGTCCCGGCGACGCGCTCAAAGCCGATCATCATGTGCCCGCTGAGCTGCGCCATCGTCGGCCCTCCTCGGTTCCGGCGGCTGGGTCAATCCGGACGATAGGAGACACGATCGATACCTGTCCAACACGAAATGCGCATCAATCAATGCGCGCCGTGTATCACTGACCGCGTCCCCGACCCGGCACACGGGAGACAGGCGTGCTCAGCACAGGGTCCGCCCCGGGCACGGACGGCCAGGTGGCGTGCCGCCCCGCGCACGGTCAGCGGGTGCCCTTGGAAAGCGGAAGGCCGCGCGGTCACTGATGATCGCGCGGCCGTCCGGGTGCCGTTCAGGTCAGCGGGTGAGCTTGCGGTGCGTCACCCGGTGCGGGCGGGCGGCCTCCGCACCCAGCCGCTCGATCTTGTTCTTCTCGTAGTCGGCGAAGTTGCCCTCGAACCAGAACCAGTTCGAGCCTTCCTCCCACGCGAGGATGTGCGTGGCGATGCGGTCCAGGAACCACCGGTCGTGCGACGTGATCACGGCGCAGCCGGGGAACTCCAGGAGGGCGTTCTCCAGGCTGGACAGGGTATCGGTGTCCAGGTCGTTGGTCGGCTCGTCCAGCAGCAGAACGTTGCCGCCCATCTTGAGCGTCAGCGCCAGGTTGAGGCGGTTGCGCTCCCCACCGGACAGGACGCCCGCCGGCTTCTGCTGGTCCGGGCCCTTGAACCCGAACGCCGCGACATAGGCGCGGGACGGCATCTCGACCTGACCGACCTTGATGTGGTCGAGACCGTCGGACACGACCTGCCACACCGTCTTCTTCGCGTCGATGCCGCCACGGCCCTGGTCGACGTAGGAGACCTTGACCGTCTCGCCGACCCGCAGCTTGCCCGAGTCCGGCTGCTCCTCACCGATGACCATGCGGAACAGCGTGGTCTTGCCGACGCCGTTCGGGCCGATGACACCGACGATGCCGTTCGGGGGCAGGTTGAACGACAGGTTGTCCATCAGGACCCGGTCGCCGAAGCCCTTCGTCAGGTTCTCGGCGACGATCACCGTGTTGCCCAGCCGGGGACCCGGCGGGATCTGGATCTCCTCGAAGTCCAGCTTGCGGTACTTGTCGGCCTCGGCAGCCATCTCCTCGTACCGCTCCAGGCGCGCCTTGCTCTTGGTCTGCCGCGCCTTCGGGTTCGACCGGACCCACTCCAGCTCGTCCTCAAGGCGCTTCTTGCGCTTGGCGTCCTTGTTGCCCTCGACCTTGAGCCGGTCGGCCTTCTTCTCCAGATAGACGGAGTAGTTGCCCTCGTACGGATAGCAGCGGCCCCGGTCCAGCTCCAGGATCCAGGTGGCGACGTTGTCGAGGAAGTACCGGTCGTGGGTGACGGCCAGGACGGTGCCCTCGTACTTGGCGAGGAACTGCTCCAGCCACTGCACGCTCTCCGCGTCCAGGTGGTTGGTGGGCTCGTCCAGCAGCAGCAGGTCAGGCGCCTCGAGCAGAAGCTTGCACAACGCGACGCGGCGTCGCTCACCACCGGACAGAGTCGCCACCTCGGCGTCTCCGGGCGGGCAGCGCAGCGCGTCCATCGCCTGCTCGAGCTGGCTGTCGAGATCCCACGCGTTGCGGTGGTCGAGCTGCTCCTGGAGCTTGCCCATCTCCTCCATCAGCTCGTCGGAGTAGTCCGTCGCCATCTTCTCGGCGATCTCGTTGAACCGGTCGACCATCGCCTTGGTCTCGGCGACGCCCTCCTGCACGTTGCCGAGGACGGTCTTCTCCTCGTTCAGCGGAGGCTCCTGCTGGAGCATGCCGACGGTGAACCCGGGCATGAGACGCGCATCGCCGTTGGAAGGCTGCTCCAGACCGGCCATCATGCGCAGCAGCGTCGACTTACCGGTGCCGTTCGGCCCCAGAACCCCGATCTTGGCACCCGGAAGGAAATGCAGGGTGACGTCGTCCAGGACAACCTTGTCGCCATGTGCTTTACGCACACGCTGCATCGTGTAGATGTACTCGGCCATGCCATCAAGCCTAGAGGGTTCCAAAGACCGCTTCGTCGCCCCTGAACGCCCCTTGCTCTTTGGCGGAGGGCGCGGTGGGGTTGAGCGGAGGGCGCGGTGGGGTTAGGCG
>NZ_SMKK01000076.1 GCF_004348425.1 Actinomadura sp. 7K507 | reverse complement strand
CGACTCTCGCCGACCGGGAACGATCACGATCAAGCGGGGAGATATCTGGCCGTCCACGGGGAACTTCCTGGCCATCAGTGAGGCGGTATCTGGCCGCCTACGGGGAGCTTGTCACGGCCGCTGTCACAGGGCGCTGCAGGCTGCTGGGGCTGCGGGCGGGCTGCTGAAGATCGTGGCCGAACGGGGCCGCTTGCCCTTGGCCTTGAGAGCGCGGATGAGGCTGTGCTGTCGCTGCAGGTGATCGTCGAGGTTGTCGATCAGCGGCGGCGGGCTGTCCAGGCGGCGCGCCTGTGGCCAGGTGTAACTGATCAGGAAACATGCCAGTCGCAGATCCAGGAAGTAGCGGGAGGCCCGCGTCTGGTCTCCGATGCTGGACACGGTTTCGGGTGCATCGGGCTGCAGAAGGGCGAGCAGCCGTTGCTGGAGGTCCAGCACGTGCTGGATGGTCGTGGTGTCCCTGGGCTCGTCGTCGGCGGTGTCGAGCCGGTGGCCGCACGGCTGCCGGAGCTTTCGTCGGTCGGGTTCAGTTCCTTTTGACGGGGCGCGGCATTGCGCCGGGTGGAGAAGTTCATTTGACTGCGGGATGAGCCCGGCGGCGCGCGGCCCGGCGTGAGCCGGTTGACCGCATTCTGGGCAGCGGGCGACAAGCAAGCGGTTGTGGATGGGACAAGCGGAAACCAACGGCAGCCGCCAGGTCTTTTTCCAGGTTCCGTTGTAGAGGTGCCGGGTGGAGCCGTCGTCACCGGCCAGGCAATGAGGGCAGTATCGCGTGTGCTGGGTGAACACCCAGCGCTGCAGCGCAGGGACCTGCTGGGTCTGCTGCAAGAAGATGCCGAGTTTGTGTTCGGAGATGGTCAGGTCGAGGGGCGGGTAGCGTTCGGCGAAGCTGGCCAGGCAGAGTCCGTCGGTCTCTTGTTGCGTGAGTCGGCAGGCGTGGGCGAAGCGGGCGGCCCGTTCAGGTTCGAGCTTCAGCAAGAACCGTGAGGGGATCCGGCCGCCCTGGTCGGCCAGCCCGGTGCGCGTGGCGATCAGCGCGGGTGGCTGCTCCAGGCGGTGTCCCAGCCGAAGCAGATAGCCCGTCAGTTCCTCGTCCGGGAGCGGGGCCAGGCTGCGGGGCAGCCGCCGGATGCTCATCTCGGTCATGGGCTGACGGCGTCCGGGGCTGCGCCGGGATCGTCGAACACGGTATTGCGCGGCCGGCGGGCAGGGCGCGCGTTCCCCGACTTTTGCGGCGAGCTGGCGGCGGCGCGGGGGACGACGGGGACTTCCCCTGCGGCCGGGTCACGATGGGGGAGGTTGTCCAGGCTGATCGCGACGCCATCGAGAACAGAGACGGTGAGACGTTCGGCTCCGGTGTCGATCGCTTCGCCGCACCCGTCCTCGATGAGGCGTTCCAGTAGCCCGACGATGCCGCCGGTGCGGCGGAACAGGTATTCGGGCATCTGTCCGGTGGACAGCATGCCGGGCTCTGAGCGCAGCAACCGCAGTTGGTCCTCGATTCCGGCGAGGTGATTGATCCACGCGTCGATCTCGGGGGCGGTGTCGTAGCGGAAGGGGCCAAGTTCGATCAGGTCGAACCGCCGTTCGGTCTGGGTGGCGGCAGCCTCGTTGACGTGCGCGCTTCGTCCCGTGGCATGGCCGAACACCCACTGGCCGATGCGGGGGTCGTAGCGGGCTTCGCGCAGTAGCCCGGACTGCGGGATTCCGACGCCGACCAGGATCAGCGTGACCGACATGCTCATCAGACTGCGGATCAGGTCCAGAACATCCTGGTCGGCCTCACGGTGCATCTTCAGCCGGGTGATGTCGTCCAAGATGAGCACCTTGGTGCCGTGGTCGTGCAGCGCGCTCTTCACGGTGCGGACCAGCTGCGGCAGGGTCATGCCCCGATACGATTCGCCGTAGAAGTCCAGCACCGCCGCGCAGGTGCTCTTGGGGGTCGAGGTCACCGGGGTCTGGACGTAGGCGACCGGAGCGTGCAGGTCCCGCGTGCCCGGCAGGGCCTCCGGGTTGAGCTGATGGTGCAGCTCCAGCCATTGGTCCTCGAACGTCGCCGCGGTCTCGCAGACCGTCTCGGTCTTGCCCTGGTAGCCACCGCCATTGATCATCAGCCCGGCCCGGGTGGTCGGCTTGTGCTTGAGGGCGTTGCTCCGGATCCGGGCGGTCATCAGCCGTGACGCCATCGCGCTCATCGGCGTTTCCTGGACGGCGAGATTGGCGTGGGTGGCCAGCCGGTGCAGCTCGTGCAGGTGCCTCTTGCGGGGGCTCATCGCCCGGAACTCAGCCAGGCTCAGCCGGGGCGCCGGGATGAAGGAGTGCCGCATCAGCCGCCACCGTGCCCAGCCTTCGACGCTCTCCCGGTCGATCACGGCGCCAGGCGGCAGAAACGACGTCACCGGCCCCGCAGATGCCGCGTTCTCCCCATCGTCATGAGCGCCTGAACGGTGGGGTGCCATCACCGGGCGTCCTCCGCCGGCTCGGTCTTCACCGGCTCGCCACCAGCGGGTTCTTCGGAATCGTCGTCGGGAAGAAGGAAGAGACTGTTGCGCCGGAGCGCTTCTCCGAGCCGAGGCGGCGGGGTGATCGTCCGGTCGCCCATGACTTGCTCGCGGCGTCGCCGTCGCTCCTCGTCAACGGCGTCGACGACCTGGCGCGCACGTTCCGGGCGCCGCAACGGCACCACCGTGTCCGTCCCGGCCTGGGCCGCCACTTGCGGCTCACCAAGGGTGGCCGCGTGGGGCCGGTCTGCTCCGGCCGCGCGTCCCTGCAGGTCCTCCCGGGCATGTTCGATGCGTTTGGCCTTGGGCATCTGAGTCGGCCAGGCGTCGACCGGAGTACGGCCACCGAGCAGATCCAACAGCAGCGGCAGCAGCTCAGCATCCGACCTGGGCGCCAGCCCGCTGTGCTTGACCACGCGCAGCAACTCGGCGACTCGGGCATCACCGAACGCCGGGACCTCCCCTTCGGGCGCCAGGCCGGTCCATCGAAGTGTGCGCCACTGGTGAGTGAGGGGATCTTGGAAGTAGGTGAAGCGACGGTCTCTGGGGTCCCGGCGGATCACCCATTTGCCCTTGTGCGCACCGCCCCGGTTCGAGGGGCCGTCCCGGTAGTCGTCCAGGGCATCTCCGTCGTACCAAAGTCCGCGGATCTTCACCCCGCGGCGCCCATGGATCTTCACGTGATGGCTGGGCAGCAACTGGTAGTACAGCTCTGGGGAAGGGATCTGCATCGCGAAGCCGCCCTGGCTCATCGCCGCAGCGAACAACGAGTTGGGGCTATGCCGGCCGCCGGGGTCCCAGGCGGGGGCATGCCCGCCGAGCGCGCGGTTCTGCCAGATCGACACGATCCAGGTCGCGATCAGGTGCTCCAGTTCGGTCACCGTCAAGACCGCGTCGTCCTGCGGGTCGGCGCCCCGGTCGGCGACGTCCACTCCGCGGTAACCCGGGAGCAGTTCCAGCAGCAGCGACTGGATCGCCGCGAAGGCCCGTTCAACCGCGTGCTTGTCGGTTGGCCGCAGCACCCGCGCGGGCAGGATGTTGGCTCCGATCACCCGCTGCACCTCGACCAGGTGATGGTTCTTATAGACCGCTCCGTGATCGGTCGTGACGGTTTCGGGAGCGAAGAACGGCAGCCCCGCGACACGATGCCCGGCGAACTCGGCCACCACCGCGGCCGGCAGCCCCGGATAAGGCCACTCCAGATCCTCGCTCCAGTCCTCACGCATCGGCAACGGCATCATCACATCGCGCAGCAGCATCGCCACGTCCACCGCCGTGTCCGACACCAGCGTGAGCCGGAACGCCACCAGCGAATGGGTGTAGACGTCCAGCGCCAACATCAGCCTCACCGCCGACGGCTCGCCGAAGACGTTCTCGCGCGCCAGCACCGCCAGTTCGGTGGTGTCCAATGCCACCACCTGCCCCGGTCGATGCACCACCACCGGTTCGGCAGCCGAGCTCAACGCCGCGGCACTGCGGGCGTAGCGCTGCCGAGACCCACCAGAGCCGAACCACTCCCGCCAGACCGTGCGCAGCGTCGTGTAGGAGGGAACTGCGACTTCAGCACCGAACCGTTCCCGGACGTACTGATGGATCAGTCTTTCCCGGGACTTCATGCTGACTCGTGACCGATGCAGCGTCTCGGCACGGACGGCGACGATGGCTTCCCGGATCGGCTCGGTGATGCTCGGGCGCTCGCCACCGCGGCGTATCCACTGGCCTTTGATACATCCGGCCGGGCCCCAGCGGCGGCAGGCAGCGGCCCACCGCTTCAGCGAGCGGACGCTGACCTGCTCCAGCCCTAGCATCCGCGCCTGCTCGGCGGGCATCGCCTTGATCTCTGCGACCTTGGCCTCCCGCCGGGCCGTCACGGTGGTCACAGCGGGGTCGTAACCGGGTCTGGGTTCCCCGGGGCGCGCGGTACGCGGGTCGCCGCTACGGTAGCCGGTCTCGGCCTCCATCACGTGGGCATACCGCATCGCCACCAGCTCCCGCTGATGAGCCGTGAGGTCCTCCAGCCCGACCGGCTGCCGCCCCCGATCCCGGGACGGCACATCACCGGTGGTCGGCGACCGACAATGCCGGTGATGCTGGATCAGTTCCCCGATCGTGACCGACCGGCGTCGGCCATCGGTCCCGACCAACCAGACGCGTCCCAGTTGCGGCTCGCACAACTCCACCGACCCTTCGGTCCCGTCGAGCACCAACCGGGTCCCTGAGGACAGCTCACCAACCTCGAATGCACTCATCACCGGTCCCTGCCATAGGGGGCCCACACCAGCGTCCGATCGGTCAGCGGCCCGCTCAGATCAATCCCCAGCCGGCGATGCCAGATCAGGTGCAGCAGATGCGCGCGGGCCACCGCCGGATACGCCGCAGCCCCCACTAGTTCGGCGAATGGCAGCGATCGCCGTGACACCGCCTCCAGGAGTCCGGGTTGCACCCGCAGCGGATCGGTCAGCGCACGACGCCGGGCAGACAGCGCCTCCACCGTGCTCAGCGCCTCCCGGCCCCACCCGGTCACCACCTCGTACCGCCACCCGCACGCCAGCGCCGCTTCCGCGGTGGCCGCGAACGTGACCCGATCGTCGTCACCGATCCGCTCACCCGGCCGTACGTCGATCAGCCAGGTGCCGTGCGGCGTCACTACGAGGAAGTCGGGGACATGCGTCCGCCAGCCTTGCAGCGTCTCAAACCGCAGCCGCAGCGGCTGAGACAACACATCCGACACCGCGCCGGCGAAGTCCAGCATCAGCAGCAGCCGCTGCTCGGCGATGCTCTCAAACCCGTGGTGTCGCCCGGTGCCGACCAAGAACTCCAGCCCCGGACGGTGCCGCTGAGTGGTCCGCCACGAGAACAGCCGCACCGGCGCGCAACAGGCCACCGGGACCGAGCCCAGATCACGCGCCGGTGTGACCAACTCGCCGCCGTCCACCCGCCACGTCGCGGTCCACCTGCCCGCCCACCCCGCCATCAGCCGCACAGCGTGCCGATCCCGGTCGGCGATGACATACCGAGCCGACAACAGAGCCGTCCAATGGCACCTGTCCGACGGCACCAAGCCGACCGGACCAACCCCGCCTGCGGAGACCACCCACTACAAATACAACAATGAGTGATCGCTCGGGTCGATTCCGTCAACGCGCCTGATCGGCCTCCCAGTCGCATGCCCGAGAGCCGGACGGCCCCACCACCTGCGCTCCCCCATTTGCGACAAAGAAAGCACCGGCCTCTAACGTTAAGCGGGCTCCTGGCTGGAGTCATCGGTGAGCGTTGCGACCGCGTTCTCGACGCTGTCGAAGTAGGGGAAGAAACGGGCGACTCCGTAGAGGCGCAACCTTGCCATCGGCCGGTGACGCAGTCCGGCCAGTACCACGGTGGTGCCCTGGTCTTCGGCCCGGTTCCGGGCCTGGCACAACAGGTGTGCCCCTTCGGGGCGGATTTCGGGCATGTTGCTGAGGTCAAGCACCAGCGTGCGGTGGCCGGCTTCGTGTTGTGCGGCGTTGATCTCTGCTCGAACTGTCTTGATCGTTTCCTGGCAGGCGGGACAGTGTTCGGGGTCCAGGACCCGGCCGACCATGACGATGGTGATCCCGTGCTGGGCGTGTGTTGTGTGAATCGGCGTTCGCATGTGCCTCCTGCCTGCAGCCTCGACGTTCGGGTTCGGCGCGGTCTGCTCTGGCGGCGGTGTCCTCCGGTCCCGCGCGATTCTTCCGATATTCTCGGTTGATGTGATCGCGGTGCGTGGTTCTTGGTGGATGTGGCCTTTGGCGGCTCTCGCTCGGGGGCTGCCGAGTCCACCGGGTGGAACGTCGCGATCCTCGGCTGCTGGGTCTTGGAACGCATTCCAGGTTACTTGCTAATATTAGCAATTGCCGATGTAGTCACCTGGACGGGCGTCCGGCGCCTCCGCCGCCCTGCGGCTCTGCCTGGACGAGGCATGGCGGGGCAACCGCTGGGGCTGGCGAGGTGGAGCGCGTGGGCCGCCGTCGCAAGGTGTTCGGTGATGGCTGTCGGCTCAGGAGCGATGAAGGAGGATCGGGCATCGTGAGCGCGCCGTTGTACCAGTTGAAGGCGGAGTTCTTCAAGACGCTGGGGCATCCGGCCCGGATCCGGGTGCTGGAGCTGCTGAGCGAGCGTGACCATGCGGTGGCCGAGATGCTTCCCGAGGTGGGGATCGAGCCGGCGCACCTGTCTCAGCAGCTGGCGGTGCTGCGCCGCGCGGGGCTGGTGGTGGCCCGCAAGGAGGGGGCGACGGTGATCTACTCGCTGACCAGTCCGCGTGTGGCGGACCTGCTGGCGGTCGCTCGGACGATCTTGACCGGGGTGCTGTCGGGGCAGGCGGAGCTGCTGGACGATCTACGGGCCGCGGGCGTCGCCGCCGAGGGCCGCAAGCACCCCTAGAACGCCGCACTCCCGAACGCCCCTCTCTGGAACGCCGAGCGGCGGCCGTCTCGTCTGGGACTCCATCCCCCTCGCGGGGCGGCCGCGCCCCCGCAAGGTTCGCGGTTCGCGGACCCACCCGCTTCAGCGTTTTGGGCAGTTGCTAACGTTGGCAATTGCGCAGGACAGTAGCCTTCCTGCGGGTTGATGCCGTTTGGGATCTCGCAGTGAGGAGCGTGGTGAAAGGTCTGCTGCGCAAGATTCGTCAGGTCGGCCGGGTCGCCGAGCCGCCGCCTGACCGCCGTGAGGGTGCGCCGCCGGCGTGCGCTCGCGGGTTCGGGGGGTCGGTGCAGGTCCGGCATGTGGATGCGGGGTCGTGCAACGGGTGCGAGGTGGAGATCGCATCGGCGTTCGGGCCGGTGTATGACGCCGAGCGCTACGGGGTGCGGCAGGTGGCCTCGCCGCGGCATGCCGATGCGCTGCTGGTGACCGGCCCGGTGACCCGGAACATGCAGGTGGCGCTGCGGCGGACCTATGAGGCCATCCCCGAGCCGAAGGTCGTGGTGGCGGTGGGGGACTGCGCCCGCAATTGCGGGGTGTTCGCCGAGGCCTACGGTGTGGCCGGGGCGGTGGGTGACGTGGTGCCGGTGGATGTTGAGGTGCCGGGGTGCCCGCCGGAGCCGGAGGCGATCGTGGCCGCGCTGCGGGGGCTCACCGGCCGATGAGCCTGACGGGTGCCGCGCTGTCGGCGGGACTGGGGCTGAGTCTGCTCGCCGCGGCGGCAGGGACGATGCTGCCGCGGCGAGCCCGCCGCATCGCGGCGGGACTGGGGACCGCCGCCGCCGGGGCGGCGGCGGTGGTCGCCGGGGTGGCGGCGATGGCCGGCCACGCCTGGGAGGTGTGGCTGCCGGACCTGCTGCCGCTGGCCGGGGTCGGGCTGGCGGTCGATCCACTGAGCGGGGTTTTCCTGGCGGTCACGGGTGCGGTGGCGGTGTGCGCCGCGGTGTACGGGGTGGGTTATGCCCGTCCCGGGCCTGACGGGCCTGATGGGCTCGGCGAGGCTGGTACCGATGGTTGCGGTTCTGACGCGCCCGGCCTGGAGGGCCGGGCGCCTCAGGCGATGGTGCCGTTGTTCGTGGCGGCGATGCTGCTGGTGCCGGCGGCGGCCAGCGTGAGCACGTTCCTGGTGGCGTGGGAGTTGATGGCGCTGACCTCGCTGCTGCTGGTGGTGGCCGAGCATCGGCGGCGGGTCGCGGTGGCCGAGGCCGGGTTGTGGTACGCGGTGATGACGCATCTGGGGCTGGTGGTCATCCTGGCTGGGCTGGCCGGGTTCGCCGCGGCGGCGCACGGTGAGTCGTTCGAGCGGCTGCGTGCGGCCTCCGACGGGCTGTCGCCGGCGGTGCGCGGTGCGGTGTTCGTGGCGACGTTCGCCGGGTTCGCGTCCAAGGCGGGCATCGTGCCGTTGCACGTGTGGCTGCCGCGTGCTCATCCCGAGGCGCCCAGCCATGTGTCGGCGCTGATGAGCGCGGCGATGGTGAATCTGGGCGTGTACGGGATCGTGCGGGTGGGGTTCGACCTGCTGGGTGGTGGACCGGTGTGGTGGTGGCTGCTGGTGCTGGGTGCGGGCGCGGTGTCGGCGCTGTACGGGATCTTGCAGGCCGTGGTGGCGACCGATGTGAAGCGTCTGCTGGCGTATTCGACCTGCGAGAACATGGGCTTGGTGCTGATGGGTGTGGGGGCGTGCGGGCTTTTCGCCGCCTGGGGCGAGGGGGTGCTGGCGGCGCTGGCGATGACCGCCGCGTTGCTGCATGTGGTCAATCACGCGGGGTTCAAGTCGCTGCTGTTCTTGTCGGCGGGGTCGGTGCTGCACGCCACCGGAAGCCGGGATCTGGACGAGTTGGGCGGGTTGCGGTCGTCGATGCCGGCCACGACCGCGTTGTTCGGTATCGGGGCTCTGATGGCGTCGGCGCTGCCGCTGGGCAACGGGTTCGTCAGCGAGTGGCTGCTGCTGCAGAGCCTGATCCACGCGCTGCCGTCGGGCGGGACGGTCGCGGCGGTGGCGATGCCGCTGGCGGTGGCGGTGGTGGCGCTGTCGGCGGGCTTGGCGATCGCCGCGTTCGTCAAGGCGTTCGGGGTGGGGTTCCTGGCTCGGCCACGAACCCGCGCCGCCGAGCAGGCCCATGAGAGCCCTGCGACGATGCTGATCGGGATGGCGGCCGCCGCGGTGTGCTGCGTCGGCCTCGCGCTGGCCCCCGGATGGGCGGCGGAGGGGCTGTCACGCGCGGTCGCCGTGGCGGCGCCCGGCCCGCAGGCCGTGACCGGCCCGGCAACGCTGCATCTGGCCGGACTGCCGAGCACCATGTCCCCGATCGTGATCGCCGCCGCCGTGCTGGCCGCGGTGGTCGGGCTGATCGCCGTGCTGCGCGCGGTCGCGTCCGGGCGGGCACGGCGGCGGGCGCGGCTGTGGGACTGCGGTGCCGGGCCGATGTCGGCACGGATGGAGTACACCGCGACTTCGTTCGCCGAGCCGTTGCAGCGGGTGTTCGACGATGTGCTGGCGCCGGAGACCGACCTGGACGTCACGCCGGTGGCCGAGTCGGCGTACCTGGTGGACAGCGTGACCTATCGGGCCCGGGTGGGTGATCGGATCGAGCATCGGCTGTACCGGCCGGTGCTGGCCGCGGTGGCCTGGACCGGGCGGGCGGCGCGGCCGCTGGCCAACGGCAGCGTGCACCGCTACGTCGGGTACGGGTTCTACGCCTTCACCGGCGTGCTGATCGCACTGGCGGTGTGGCGATGAGCACCACAGTCGCAGGGACCGTGGCGGCCGGCACCCAGGTGATCCTGGTAGGGGCCGGGGCGCCGCTGCTGGTAGGGGTGATGCGGCAGACCAGGGCCCGGCTGGAGGGACGCGCCGGGGCCGGTGTACTGCAGCCTTGGCGGGACCTGCGCAAGCTCGTCCGCAAGGAGCCGATCACCCCGGACGGCACCGGCCCGATCTTCCGGATCGCGCCGCTGCTGCTGGCGGGCACCGCGCTGGTGATCGCCGCCGTGATCCCGATCGCCACCACGGCCTCGCCGCTGGACGGCGCCGCGGACCTGTTCGCGGTGACCGCGCTGCTGGCGCTGGGCACGGTCGCGCTCGCGCTGGCCGGGCTGGACACCGGCACCGCGTTCGGCGGCATGGGCGCCAGCCGCGAGATGACGGTGATGGCGCTGGTGGAGCCCACCATCCTGGTGTCGGTCTTCGCGCTGTCGGTCCGGGTGGGGTCCACCAACCTGGGCGCCATCGTCACCTCGGCCCTGAACGAGCCGCAGCACGTGGTCTCACCGGTGAGCGTGCTGGCCGCGGTCGCGCTGGTGGTGGTGACCATCGCCGAGACCGGGCGGATCCCGGTCGACAACCCCTCCACGCACCTGGAACTGACGATGATCCACGAGGCGATGGTGCTGGAGTACACCGGCCCGGACCTGGCGCTGGTGGAGTGGGCGTCGGCGATGCGGCTGACGCTGCTGCTCGGCCTGGTGGCCAACCTGTTCGCGCCCTGGGGCATCGCCGGCGCCTCGCTGGCGATGCTGCCGCTGGCGGTGGCGGCGTACGCGGCCAAGGTGGTCGTGCTGGGCGGCGCGCTGGCCGCCGGCGAGGTGTTCATGGCCAAGCTGCGCATGTTCCGCGTCCCTGAACTGCTGGCCGGCTCGTTCGTGCTGGCGCTGCTGGCCGTCGCCGCCTCCTTCTTCCTGGCGGCCCCGTGAACCACACCCTGTACGTGCAGTTGCTGGACCTGGCCTGCGGCGCGTTCCTGCTGGCCGGGGTGCTGGTGCTGTGGCGCCGCGACCTGGCCGCGATCGTGCGGCTGTTCGCCCTCCAGGGCGCGGCGCTGGCCTTCCTGGTCGCCGTGCTGGGCGTCCACGAAGGAGAAGCGGAGGTGATCGCGCTGGCGGCCGGCCTCGGGCTGCTGCGGGCGGTGGCGCTGCCCTGGCTGCTGCGGCGCGCCATGGCCGCGGGGGGCGGCGGCCGGGAGACCGACCCGCGGGTGAACGTGGCCGCCTCACTGGTGATCGCCGCCCTGCTGGCCCTGCTGGCCTACGCCGTGTCCCGCCCGGTGGTGGCCCTGGACCCCGTCCCGGCGGTGCAGGCGGTACCGGTCGCGCTGACCGTGGTGCTGATCGGGTTCTTCGTCCTGGTCACCCGGCGGCGCGCCCTGTCGCAGGTCGTGGGGTTCCTGCTGATCGACAACGGCATCACCGCGGTGGCGTTCCTGACCACCTCCGGGGTGCCGCTCATCGTCGAACTCGGCGTCTCCCTGGACGTGCTGCTGGCGGTGCTGGTGCTGCAGGTGCTGACCGCCCGGATGCGGGCGGCGTTCGGCGACACCGATCTGGACGACCTGCGGGAGTTGCGGGACTGATGGACCTGCTGTTGATCGCACCGATCGCCGCGCCGGTGTTGGCGGCCGGCGGCTACGCCGCCCTGGGGTGGCGGCGCGCCACCGCCTGGCTGGGCGCCGCAGCCGCAGCCGCGCTGCTGGGCTCGGCGGTCGCGCTGGCCGCCCTGGCCGTGGACCGGCCGCGGACCGGTCTGGGCGGGCTGCTGCGGGCCGACGCGCTCAGCGCGTTCATGCTGATCGTGATCGGCGCGGTGGCGCTGCTGGCCATGCTCGCCAGCCCCGGCTACCTGGCGGCCGAACAGGCCGCCGGGCACACCACCGCCCGCGACATGCGCCGCTACGGACTCCTCACCCAGGGTTTCGTCGCCGCGATGGCGGCGGCGGTGCTGGCCGCCAGCCTGGGCATGTTGTGGGTGGCGATCGAGGCCACCACCATCGTCACCGCGTTCCTGGTCGGCCACCGCCGCACCCGCAACGCCACCGAGGCCGCCTGGAAGTATGTGGTGATCTGCTCGACCGGCATCGCGGTGGCGTTCCTGGGCATCGTGCTGCTGCACTTCGCCGCCCGGCACGCCCACGTCCCCTCCTCCGGATCGCTGGACTGGACGCAGCTCACCGCCTACGCCGGGCACCTGGACCCGGGCGTGACACGCATCGCCGCCACGCTGCTGATCCTCGGTTTCGGCGCCAAGGCGGGCCTGGCGCCGCTGCACGCCTGGCTGCCCGACGCGCACAGCCAGGCCCCCGCGCCGGTGTCGGCGCTCATGTCCGGCGTGCTGCTGTCGGTGGCCTTCTACGCCGTGCTGCGGGTCAAGGCGATCACAGACATCGCGCTCGGCACCGGGCTCGCCCAGGCACTGCTGCTGACCATCGCGCTGTCCACACTCGCGATCTCCGCCGCGCTGCTGCTCGCCCAACGCGACTACAAGCGGATGCTCGCCTATTCCAGCATGGAGCACATGGGCCTGCTCGCGCTCGGCACCGCGATCGGATCACGCCTGGCGATCACCGCCGTGCTGCTGCACATCCTCGGGCACGGCCTGGCCAAATCGGTCGCCTTCCTGGCCTCCGGGCACATCCACCAAGCCGTCGGCGACAGCCGGATCGACGCCGTGCGCGGCCTGACCGCCCGCGCCCCGCTGGTGGCCGCCGGGTTCGGCGCGGCCGTGCTGGCGCTGCTCGGCTTCCCCCCGTTCGGCCTGTTCGCCAGCGAGATCGGCATCTTCCGCGCCGGATTCGCCGAAGGGCTCGGCTGGGCCATCGGCGCCGCCCTGCTGCTGCTCCTGATCATCACCGCCGCACTCGCCGCCCGAACGGCCGGGATGCTGCTCGGGGCGCCGCAGACCGGCCCCGGCGCCGCCACCTTCCCGGTCCGCCCGCCCCGCGCGGGCGCGGCAGCCCTCATCCTGGGCCTGGCGGGATGCGCCGCGATCGGAGTCACCCTCGGGCCTTTGCACACTCTGCTGGACCATGCGGCCGCAGTCCTGGGAACACGCTGATGAGCTCACCTGACCACTCGCACGACCGGCCCGCCGACCGGTCTGACCAACAGCCGGCCGTTCTGCCCGCCGGCCGGCCCGAACGCACCGGAACCGAGGTCAACGCCGGTGTGCTGCCGGGACGGGCCGCGGCGCTGCTGGGGGAGGGGTTCCGCCTGGCCCTGGCCGCGGCGCACCACGATGCCGAGGCCCTGCGCGTGGTGTACCTGTTCACCCAGGCCGGAACCGATCGCCGCACCGAACTGCACGTCCCCCTCGACCCCGACGATCCGGCGCTGCCCAGCCTGGCCCGCATCAGCTTTCCCGCCGGCCGGTTCGAACGCGAGATGCACGACCTGTACGGCATCGTCCCGCAGGACCATCCGCTGCCGCGCCGGCTGGTCCGCCACCACCACTGGCCCCGCGGCTGGTACCCGATGCGCAACGACGCCGGACCGCCCCCGCAGTTCGGCGACCCCGAAGGGCCCTACCCGTTCGTCCAGGTCCAAGGACCCGGCGTCTACGAGATCGCGGTCGGGCCCGTGCACGCCGGGCTCATCGAACCCGGCCACTTCCGGTTCTCCGTCGTCGGAGAAACCATCCTCAAACTCAAGGCCCGCCTGTGGTTCGTGCACAGGGGCATCGAAAAGCTCTTCCAAGGCCGCCACCCGGCCGACGCGCTCCCCCTCGCCGAGCGCGTCAGCGGCGACACCACCGTCGGCCACACCCTGGCCTTCTGCCTGGCCGTCGAGGAGGCCACCGGACTGCAGGTCGCCCCCGGCGCGCAAGGCGCCCGGGCGATCCTGCTGGAACTCGAACGCCTCTACAACCACGTCACCGACTTGGGCGCGCTGTGCAACGACGCCGGCCACTCGATCCTCAACGCCCAGTTCGGCCGCGTCCGCGAGCAACTGCTGCGCCTCAACGCCCACGTCACCGGGCACCGGCTGCTGCGCGGCGGGGTCCGGCTCGGCGGCGCCGCCCTGCGCGCGATCCCCGACCCGCAGATGCTGCGATCCATCGGCACCGACATCGCCGAACTCGCCGAACTGGCGCTCGGCCACACCGTGGTCGCCGACCGCTTCACCGGAACCGCCCCGCTGAGCGCGCAGGCCGCCCGCGACCTGGGCGCCCTGGGGTATGTCGCCCGCGCCAGCGGCCTGGACACCGACGCCCGCCGCGACCACCCCTTCACCGACCTGCGCCCCGCACTGACCATCCCGACCGCCGACACAGGCGACGTGCTGGCCCGCTTCCAGATCCGCACCCGCGAGATCACCGCATCGATCGCGATCATCACCGACCTGGTCTACGCAATGAACCCGGGCTCGGCCACCTACTGGTCGCCGCTCGTCCCACCAGCCACCCAGCCGGCGGCCCCGCCTGTCGGGCCGGCCTCCGGCGTCGGCATCGTCGAAGGATGGCGTGGCACCATCGTCCACCGCGTCGAACTCGCTCCCGACGGCACCCTCACCCGCACCAAGGTCGTCGACCCCTCGTTCTTCAACTGGCCGGCGGTCCCGGTCGCGTTGAAGGGCGCGATCGTCCCCGACTTCCCCCTGGTCAACAAGAGCTTCAACCTCTCCTACGCCGGCAACGACCTGTAACGCCGCGCCGGGAGGCCGGTAATATTCCGGGCACGGCGGAGCATCCAGCGACGAACCGGAGTTTAGGGATTACGCAAATAGGAATGTAGGCAAGCAGCAACGCCCGCCCAGGTCAGATTCCGTGCGGCGCGGAGGAGAGGGATGCTGCCGGTTGCGCGGTTGATCGCGGCCGTTCGGTCCGTGGCCGACGGTGGTGTGCCGCCGCAGGGGGCGGGAGGCCCGCGATGAACGCTCCGCAGTTGTCGCATCGCCATCTGGCGGCCGGAGCCACGGTGTTCACCGTGTCGGGAGCAGTCGATGCCGAGCAGGCCCAGGAGCTGGCCGTCTACATCCGGCGGGTTCGGCGCCGCCGCAAGGACCACCTGGTCTTCGACCTGTGCCAAGCGCGTTTCGAGGGGCAGGCCGGCCTCCAGGTGCTGATGGAGACGGCCGACCTCGCCCACGGGCACGGCGGCGAGGTCCTGCTGGCGGCACCCCCCAGGCACCTCACCACCCTGATGGCCGCGAGCAAGCTCCACGCCCTCGTCCCGGTGTACGCCACCGTCGATGACGCCGTCCAGGCCGCGTTGTCCGGCACCCGGCGATCACCGTCCGCGCGCCCGCAATAGCGCCCGCCAGGCCACCCTCAGCGCCGGCCCGACCAGTGGGGCTCGACCCCGGCCCACAGGGAGGCCCAGCGCGCCGACCGGTGCTGATCGAGTCGCCGCCGCCCCGCCTGGCGGACCTCCCACAGCGCGAACGCGATCCCCGCCAGGGTGACCACGCAGCACGCCCCGGTCTGATTCAGCGTCCGCGCACGTGACCGCGGCGGGCCCACCACCCGCCCATTCTGATCGATCCACACCCGCACCGGGGCGCCCGGGCGGCCGGGCCCGGTCACCGCCACCCGCACGGCCCGCTGCGAACCGTCCGGACCGGTCCAGCGTGCGGTCGCCACCAGCCTGCCGCCGTGCCGCCGCGGGTCCTCGACGATCGCTGTCAGATGCTGCCGCTCGGCCGCCTGGGCCTTCTCAGCGTGTGCCCCGGCCCGAAAGACAGCGGTCCCGGCCGCGGCCGCGGCCGCCGCACCGACCACGACGAAGACCACCACCAGCACCACCATGAGGGCCGCCTCAGCGCTGTCCACCGGACGCCGCAGCGGATGAGCGACCAGCCCGCTGCGCCGGAGCACTCCGGCCATCCGCCGCACCACACCATCACCGACTTGAATAGTCCTTCAATTAAGAATGTACGCTAGAGGGCATTCTAGAGCTGGGGTGTGCCGGCTCCCCACCCCAGCGGGCCACACCGCCGCTATGCGAGCCACCACAGGCAAGGAGAGGCAACCGTGGGTGACCTGGCCAGCAACCTGCGCCGACGTGTTCAGCGGTCCCGTGAACTGCTGCGCGCCGCGCGAGAGGCCGACAACGACTACGAGATCGACATCTACTCGGCCGAACTGGAGGACCTGCTGCGCAAGGCCACGGTGCACGGAGTCCGCCTCGATCCCGACCGGGACGACGGGACCTCCGGGGAGCCTCCGCACCCTTCCGGGCAGGACTGAATGCCCGCTCGCGTGGACGACGCCAACGCCGAGTTGTTCAAGACCCTGGCGCATCCGGTCCGCATCCGGGTCCTGGAACTGCTTCTGGACGGGCCCCGCCAGGTCGGTGACCTCCGCCGCGACGTCGAGGTGGAGGCCTCCAACCTGTCCCACCAGCTCGCCGTCCTGCGACGCTCAGGCCTGGTGACCGCTACCCGCGAGGACGGCAGCGTGACCTATGAGCTGAGCGCCCCCGACATCACCGACCTCCTGCACGCCTCCCGGCGGGTCCTCACCGCGCTGCTGAACGGCCGCAGCGGCCTGCTCGCCGAACTGCAGGGCACCCAGACCAGCTGAGCCGTGCCGTCGGCCGGGTCGGCCGACGGATCTGCCGAACGGCCCGACAGTTGCCACCCCCGAGCCGGTCGGCGAGACGATCCAAGAGTAGGGAGTACTGAGGGGGCGCCATGACACGGCACTACCTGGCCGGAGACCTGTCGCTGCTACTGGGCCGACTGCAGGAGCTCACCCCCGATCCCGCACGTGCACAGCAGGTGGCCCGACTACGCCAAGAGACCGAAACCAACGCCCCCGAGGAACTGGGCTCCGTAGCCCACCGCGCACTGACCCTGACCGAGGACATGTGCTGGGACTCCCTGACACAAGGCGACATCAGCGCATTCGAACGACGCGCCGAACTGTCGGGCGACCTGTATGAGTTCGGTGTCTGCGGAGAACTCCTGGACGGAGACTGACCTGCGCATGGACGTGGCCGCGACCGCACCGAGGTCGGCCCGGCCGCTCGCCGAAGACCCAAGCGCGAGGCAGCGGGACTCGGCTCGCGGCCCCGGCTGGGCGTACGAGCTGGGACCTACGGGCCGTAGGCATACGGCGGGTACAGCGCCGAATCGTGCGGCGGGCCGCACGTTCTTGAGAAGAAGCGGTTGACCGCCAGGAGCCGGGCGCGACCGGCGGCGGAGGCTGTCCGGGGCGGTTGATCAGGTTTATTGTGAACGCATGGGTGATCTTCCTGTCCCGTCACCGGAGATGGTGCATGCCGCGCGGGCGCATCTGACCCGCCGGTTCGGCAAGGGAGTAGAGGCCCTGTTGTGGGAGACGCACGGGTATCCGCTGCCGGACGTGGACGCGATCGCCAAGACGATCGCCGCGATCCGCGCCGGGCTCCCTGATGATCCACCCGGGTCCACTGATCTGGGTGCGGCGCTGGTGGTGTTGCAGGCGGCGCGGCTGGATATGGACCGGCTGGAAACCGAGCTGATCGACGCGGTGCGCGAGGCGGGACTGGACTGGGCGGCGATCGCGGCGGTACTGGAGCTGCCCGACGCGGCGGCGGCCGAGGAGCGCCATGCCCGATTGCGGTCCCGGCTGGACGCGCCGGTCGCCCAGGTCCGGGCCCCCAGGCTCTCCGGCACCGGCCCGGCCGAAGGCGAACGCCGAAGCGAAAGGCGACCATAGGCGACCTCGTCCCCACCCGCGTCCGTCCCAGGGCCCTCACGGCCGCCCCTGCGCTGCGACGACCGGGGAAACCTGCGGCGTCGACGCGCAGGAACACAAGCAGCGCCAACTCGGGCCACGATCGCCGGCCGGGTCAAAGCCGGTACGTCACCTTCAGGCCGAACGGCGTCCTCCCCGCTGCTACACGCCATCGCCGCGTCGACCCCTGTCCTGGTGATCTGAAACCCCCGCTCAGACGGGAAGCATCGTCAAGACGAGTATGTGACGATCAACCCCGGTCCGGGTCAACAGCTCCGCCATCCGCGGCCGCGGACGCAGCAGCACCAGCTCCCCGCCGGCGGCACTGGCGTGCTTCCACAAGCGGATGAACGCATTGATCCCCGAGGAGTCGCTGAAGGTCACCCCCGACAGGTCCAGCGCGATCTGCGGCGGCACCTCCTGCGCGATCAGCGGGCCGACCCGTTCCAGCAACGTCGACACGGTGGCCCAATCCAGCTCTCCGTGCAGCTGAGCCGTCAGCCACGGCCCAGACTGCTCGACATCCACACCCAGATTCGGGCCGCTCGACGACGCATCCGGCATCACGGCCATCCCGTCCTCCCCCAACAGCTGATCCTGCCCTTCATCCTGGCGACCCGCACCCCCTGCTAGGAAGCTCCTAAACCGAGCTGGACAGTTTGGTGATGGTCTGCTCCGCGCCTGCAGGCACCGGATCCCCGTTCCTGGTGATCTGCAGGACCTGACCGTGTCGTAGTAACGAAAATTGCGGTGGGGGCGCACCGCCAGGATCACGCCGTATTCGAGCGTGCACCGTGGGCTCGGCGGGCAAGATGGCGACGATGTCACCGCTGGCGACGAGCGGCCGTCCGGTCATGAGCGGGACTCTCTCGCCTGCCGGGGTGCAACCGGACGGCGGTTCCGAGCGGTACCGCGACCCCGGAGTCCGCCCGCCCCGGCCCGGTGCTGTAGCCGGCCGCGCTCGGTGGAAGCGGCTGTGGACCGGGCGGGGCGGGCGTCGTCGAGGACAGGGCGGCATGGAATGGCGCAATCTCCCTCCGGGGCGCGATACCGAGACTGGTGCGACAAGGCCTCGGTGAAGTGCTCCGGCGGTGCTGCCGCACCGCGCGCACCTCGGTGAGCCTCCCGTGCCGCCGCCCCGGCTGCGGGCGGGGCACCCGCGCCGTCCCGCTTGCACAACCCGAGCAGTGCCGGCGTGGACCGCCGCGACCAGAGCCCCGGGAACACTCGATCAGCGGTCATGGCCGGGATCCGTGACCACGATGGCAGCAGGGGTGTTGAGCGCGGTGACCGCCACCAGCGCCGCGGTGAGGTCATCGTTCACCGTGATCATGTTCATTCCCTGGAAGTCTTCGGTCCACGGTATGGCCAGGTCCTCCAGTCCCCGCGATCTGCAGACCGATACCGGGCGCCCTAGGGAACCGATGCGGTGGGCGGCGTCCCATAGCGCGGCCCGGCCGCTGTCGCCCAGGCCGAGCAGGTGGGTGAGATCGATGACGAGGGGGCCACGGCTGCGCACCAATGCCCATCCGACCGCTCCGGCGAACTGGTCGAGGGACTCCTCGCCCAGATAGCCGCGCAGGTGCAAGATGCCGATGGCGCCCTCACCGGCGAAGTACTGGTCCTCAAAATGCCACTGCATCCTCATCCTTGCCATCACCTCCTCGACGTGAGCCCCGAAAGGGCGCGCTTCCTGGCGCCATCGCCTGCCGCGGGACGAACGTCCGGCACATGCCGACCGGGGTGATCGGCACGGTGCAGGACGGGATCCCCGTCCCCCAGCGGGCTCGACTTTTCGCGCGTGCCCCTGCCACTTGCTAACATTAGCAATTGCCAATGTAGTTAGTGGTGGTGCGGGTCGGTCCGGGGTGGTGTGGGTGGTGCCGCACCGGCCCGGGTTCGCTGCTCGCGCCGCAGCCGATCGGCGGCCATCCCCGCCTCCTGCCCATGCCTTGGCCCGGACAGGCTGGGCCGCCGGTCGGCCCGCGGCCGCCCTGATCCATGCGGGGTGGACCCGCTGGCCGCATTGGCCGAACCCGATCGCCCGCAGTCACGCGACTGCGGGCGATCGGCCGCCCAGGCCGGGTGACATGACCCGGTGTCGCCCCGGCCCGGCGTCCCCGGAGCGGTGGTCTGCGTCCTGCACGCCCGCCGGCCGGGGCAGCGGTGAGCGGTGCTGAGGCCCTTGATCTTGCTGGGTCATGGCCGCCACGGCGATGGCGGGTGCCGATCCTGGACGAAGGCGCGGTGAGGAAAGGGCATTCCCGGGACCGCGGCCAGGTCGGTCAACCACCTGGCGTCAGGGTCGTAACGGGCGAAGAACGGCTGAGCGAGCAGGTCTGGGTCGGCGGCGTGAGCGAAGCGCAAGGTGAACACCTTCTCGCCCCGGATCTCGGTGACCCCGTCGACGCAGACCATCGCGGTTGCGGTGGTCATCGCGGGACCGCGAACGGTGCGGGCCAGCCCCGACACGCGGGCGTAGCTGCCCTGGAACAGGTCACACGCGTGCCCCAGGGGAACACTGAACCGCTCGGTGTGGCCGGCCTGACGCTCGACCGACATCAGGTAGGGGATCATGCCCAGGCGCAGTTGCCGGCGCCACATCGTCGTCCAGTCCTGCGCCGAGTCATTGACCGAAGCCAGCAGCGGCGCCCTGGTGCGCAGCACCGCCCCGCTGTCTGCGATCCGGCGGACGGCGTGGCGAACCGGCTCGGGCTCCAACTCCCGCGGATGACAGAACCGGGCCATGACGGCGAGATTCTTGCCCACGGCGGCCACGGTTTCGAACAACCGCAGGGTGTCGTCGGCGTCCGCGTCCGGCTGGGTGATCCATCGGTAGGGCCACCTGGCCAGTGCCGCGGTTTCGAGTTGGATGGTCTCGATCTGCTCAAGCGCCAGCAGCGGCCGCAGCCATTGGCCGAGCACCGGAGCGCCCGCCGCCATCGGCTCCCCGCCGCTGAGCACGACGCTGGTGACGCGCGGGTGCTCCAGCACGTAGGCGGTGAGCTCACGCAACCCTGGGCCGGTGGCGGCCCACCGCGGCCGCCCGTCGGGCTGCGGCGGGACCGCCTGATCGGTGCCGTAGGTGCCGGTGCCGGTCGCGTACTGGTGATCGGGCAGCGACAGGACGACCTCGTCGGCCACCGGTGCGCGGTCCGGCACCGGTGCCGGAACCTGCTCCCGGCCGGCTTCGGCGTGCATGGCGCGCCCGGCAGGTTCTGGCGCCAGTGCCCGCCGGGCTGCGGCGGCGACCTTCTCCACCTGCTCAGCGGGCGCCTGGCGGGCCAGGAGATCACACAGTTGTGATACCCGTTCGGCCGGGAGCATGTCCGGCTGGGGGAACGTGAGCCGATAGATGGGATCCTCGGCCCCCTTCTCCCACTCGATCAACTGCTCCACCACATAGCTGGTGACCGCGAACGGCACGACCGCCGCCACCGCACGGGCCGCGAGCCGCTGATCAGCCGACAACCCGGCGCGAGCAGCCAACTCCTCCAGATCATCGGCCGTGTAGAGGCGGAACTGGCGGCTGCCACCGCGGGGCGGGACCGGGCTGCGGCCCAGGTTGTCGGCCATGTCACTCCTCGTCCTTTCCGACAGATCATCACTCGCCGGACACCGCGGCAGCCCACCGGCTCCCGTGGCGGGTCGAGGCCGGCGGGCGAGTACTCGCCAGGCACACCGCCGTCCTGGTATCACCGGGCCTCGGGGCGCCGCTAGGAGTTCCCGGACAAGACCCGCGAGAGCGCCGACGCCAAGCCGGGCGAAACCGCCCGCCCCACCGCACGCACCCAGCTCACACCCACCCAGCTCACACCCACCACAGCGCCGCCAACGCGATGACATGGGTGACCACCACCACGCCGATCCCAAAGAAGAACAAGAACCTCGCAGGCGCATGCGGGAAGTACTTGCCGGGTTTCATCGGGCCGAGTTCGCGCTGACGCGCCGCGATCCGTTCCTCGATGGGCGGGCGGTTGAACATGATGAGCTGCCTCCCAGAGTCGCTCCTGGCGACATCCGACGGTGATGTTCGGGGCACAGGAGCCGGAGTGGTGGACCCGGCACGGGACGACCAGAGCCGCAAGGCGGGGACCGGGCGAGCTTCGCCCGCACGGTCGAGGCAGGACCACACGGGTCCTTGCCGACGTCGAACATGGGCTGAGATCTCGACCCGAGCACTGCAGACATCCTGATGACCGGACCCGGACTGCACCGGGGTGAACACCCTCCCCGGGCGCCAGGAGGGGGGCCTGGGCACGTCGGGGAGGGCATCGCCTCTGCGGTCGGCGACCTGATGTGAAGGAGATGCGAGCGGGCACCGGCGCCCGCCGATGACGGAGCCGCGCAGGCGCGATGTCCACCAGGAAACCCACCTCCAGTCGCTAGCCGCATCAGCAATTGCTAATATTAGCAAGTTGCCAGTCTCTGTGCCTGGGAGGGTGAACATGCCTCGAATGCCCCACCGGCCTCACGGCCCTGCCGGTGCAGCGCCCCTGCTGTGCTTGGGGTGCCGCACCTTGGGCCCGGCTTCCGGCCTGCGCGAACGGGCCGCCTGCCCGGTATGCGGCGGCACGCGCTTCCTGCGGCACGCGCGAACCGGCTCGGCCTTCACCGTGATCGACCTGGCCGCACACCGGTCGGCCAGCCCGGGCCCGGGACGGGCCCGGGGATGAGGCTGACCACGACCGGCGGCAGGACATGGGCCCGGTTCAGAGGCGTTCGAGGATGGTGGCCGTCGACAGCGCACCGCCGCAGCACATCGTGACCAGCGCCCTCTGGGCGTCCCGGCGTTCCAACTCGTGCAGCGCCGTGGTGATCAACCGCGCGCCCGTCGCGCCGACCGGGTGGCCGATCGCGATCGCACCCCCGTTGGGGTTGACGGTGTCCATGTCAGGCTCATGCACCGACGCCCACGACAGCACCACGGCGGCGAACGCCTCGTTGATCTCGGTGATGTCGATGTCGTTCATCGTCAGCCCGGACCGCTGCAGGACGCGCTCGGTCGCCTGCACCGGGCCGTCGAGGTGGTAGTACGGCTCGCCGCCGACGAGGGCCTGGGTCCTGATCCGGGCGCGGGGGCGCAGGCCGAGGGCCTTGGCCTTCTCCTCCGACATCAGCAGCACCGCGGCGGCGCCGTCGGAGATCTGCGACGAGGTGCCCGCGGTGTGCAGCGCGTCCGGCATGACCGGCCGGAGGTTCGCCAGCCCGTCGGCGGTCGTCTCGCGCAGGCCCTGGTCGCGGGTGACCTCGCGGGTCTCCCCGGTCGGGTCGCCCTCGGCGTCCAGGACGGGCGCGGCGACGGGCGCGACCTCGCGGTCGAAGCGGCCGTCCGCCCACGCCTTGGCGGCGAGCTGCTGCGAGCGGGCGCCGAACGCGTCCAGGTCGGGGCGGGTGATCCCGCGCCGGGCGGCGATCCGCTCGGCGGCCTCGAACTGGTTCGGCATGTCCAGCGACCAGTCGTCCGGGCGCGGGTTGGCGGGCATCACGTTGGTGCCGAGCGGGGCGCGGCTCATCACCTCGACGCCGCAGCCGATCGCGACGTCCACCACGCCCGCCGCGATCTGCGACGCGGCGAGGTGGATGCCCTGCTGGGAGGAGCCGCACTGCGCGTCGAGCGTGGTGACGCCGGTCTGCCACGGCAGCCCCGCGTACAGCCAGGAGTAGCGGCCGATGTGCCCGCCCTGCTCGCCCGCCTGCGTGACGCAGCCGGCGAAGACCTGCTCCACCTCGGCGGCGTCGATGCCGGACCGCTCGACCAGCGCGTTCAGCGCGTGCGCGAGGACGGCCATCGGCTTCATGCCCGCGAGCCATCCGTTGCGCTTTCCGAGCGGCGTGCGCACCGCCTCCACGATCACCGGATTCACCATGACGCTCCCATCGCCGACCCGACATGTGCAACAAGTTCTATGTACATGTGCTCGACCATAAATGAAAACCAGAACCTGTTCTAAAGGGGGGTGCTCGCCGCCATGGGACAGTTGAGTGCTACGCGAAACAGACCGCAACATTCGCCGGCGAACAGCGAGGCCGGTCGCGGGACGCCACATCGAATCCGCGCCTTCCTCCGCCAGCAGCCACCATCGCCCCCGCGCCAGGCGAAGTACTTGGCCGCGTGAGGCGATCGCTTCCGCCCATCGCGGGCGCCGGAGATGACGCCGCTCAACGATGAGGCTCCGGGCGACTGCGGGTTCGGATCCGGTAGCGGCCATGCCCGTCGCCCAGGGCAGGGAGCGGGGTGGCCGCGACCGGGCCGCGACCGGGCCGCGCCGGATCGGCTCCTCGCCGCTGCATCGTGCGCGCCGCGCAGCCAGGGCAACCGCACCGCCTCAACAAGGTAGCCGCATCGGCAATTGCTAAGATTAGCAAGTCCTTGGGTCTTAGCGTGCGTGAGGAGTGAGCCGCCAGCCGATCAGGTCGACCGCTTCGCCTGCGCTGAGCCCGCGGCCAGCCACGCCCGAGGAGAGCCATGTCTCATTTGATCCCTTCCCGCGACCACGCCCCCACCAGCAACTTCGAGCTCGTCAAGTGGGTCCGCGAGATCGCCGAGCTGACCCAGCCCGACCGGGTCGAGTGGTGCGACGGCTCGGACTCCGAATGGGAGCGGCTGACGGGCCTCCTGGTCGACCAGGGCACGCTGACGCGGCTCGACCCGGCCAAACGGCCGAACAGCTTCCACGCCGCCTCCGACCCCACCGACGTCGCCCGCGTGGAGGACCGCACGTTCATCTGCTCCGAGCAGGAGTCCGGCGCCGGCCCCACCAACAACTGGGTCGCCCCCGCCGAGATGCGCCGCACCCTCGCCGACCTGTTCGCCGGCTGCATGCGCGGCCGCGTCCTGTACGTCGTCCCCTTCTCCATGGGACCGATCGGCAGCGCGATCGCCCAGCTCGGTGTCCAGCTCACCGACTCGGGCTACGTCGCCGCCTCCATGCGCATCATGACCCGCATGGGCAACGCCGCCCTACGCGAAATCGAACGACAGCGCACCTTCGTCAAGGCCGTCCACTCCGTCGGCGCCCCGCTGGAGCCCGGCCAGAAGGACGTGAAGTGGCCGTGCAACTCCACCAAGTACATCACCCACTTCCCCGAGACCCGGGAGATCTGGTCCTACGGGTCCGGGTACGGCGGCAACGCGCTGCTGGGCAAGAAGTGCTACGCGCTGCGGATCGCGTCCACGATGGCGCGCGACGAGGGCTGGATGGCCGAGCACATGCTCATCCTGAAGCTGACGCCGCCCGCCGGTGAGACCCGCTACGTCGCGGCGGCGTTCCCGTCGGCGTGCGGCAAGACCAACCTCGCGATGCTGGAGCCGACCGTCCCGGGCTGGAAGGTCGAGACGATCGGCGACGACATCGCCTGGATGCGGTTCGGCGACGACGGCCGCCTCTACGCGATCAACCCGGAGGCCGGGTTCTTCGGCGTTGCGCCCGGCACCGGCGCGAGCACCAACGCCAACGCCGTGAAGACGCTGTGGGGCAACAGCATCTTCACCAACGTCGCGCTGACCGACGACGGCGACGTGTGGTGGGAGGGCCTCACCGACGAGCCGCCAGCGCACCTCACCGATTGGAAGGGCAACGCCTGGACGCCGGACTCGCAGACCCCGGCCGCGCACCCGAACGCCCGCTTCACCACCCCGGCCGGGCAGTGCCCGATCATCGCCGACGAGTGGGAGGACCCCAAGGGCGTCCCGATCTCGGCGATCCTGTTCGGCGGCCGGCGCGCGTCCGCCGTCCCGCTGGTCACCGAGTCGTTCGACTGGCAGCAGGGCGTGTTCCTCGGCGCCAACGTCGCGTCCGAGAAGACCGCCGCCGCCGAGGGCGCCGTCGGCGAGCTGCGCCGCGACCCGTTCGCCATGCTGCCGTTCTGCGGCTACAACATGGGCGACTACTTCGCCCACTGGCTCGACATCGGCAAGGCCACCGACCCCGAGAAGCTCCCGCGCATCTACTACGTCAACTGGTTCCGCAAGAACGCCGACGGCAAGTTCATCTGGCCCGGCTTCGGCGAGAACAGCCGCGCCCTGAAGTGGATCGTCGAGCGGCTCAACGGCAAGGCCGACGCCGCCAAGTCCCCGATCGGCCACCTGCCGACCCGAGAGGCGCTCGACACCGACGGCCTCACCATCGACGCCGCCGACCTGGAGACGCTGCTGTCGGTCGACACCGAGGTGTGGAAGCAGGAGGCCGCCCTCGTACCGGAGTTCTTCGACAAGTTCGGCGACCACATGCCGCAGCCGCTGTGGGACGAATACCACAGCCTGCTGCGCCGCCTCGACCACTGAGCCTTGGCCAAGCATCGTCCAACGAGGGCCGCTGTTTCCCCGATGCGGGCGCACCTATGTCGTTCCGTGCCCTGGCGGCTGAGAACGGTCCAGGTCACCGGTCACCGGAAGCAGCCCCAGCGTGGCAAGCAATGCAGCAAGTCCACTCAGCGGCTAAGGGTTGGCCGCCACGCGCATCCGCCTCCCTTTCACCAACTCAGCCGCCGGGCCAGCTATCAACATCAAGGGGACAACTATCGGCGTCAGTCACAGCCAGGTAACCGTTCCTAAACAGTCCAGGAGTGACACCTGGTGTCGGCTCCCGGAGCTGCGCGTATCCCGAACGGTGTTGGATGCGCAGGTTGCCCGCGTTCGTTGTGTCGCCGTCCGGCGACGTGCATCGTGTGCACGCTCCGTGACGGGTGGGCGGGTTCCCTCGCGCTCCTGGGCACTTTGATCGGGCTGGGCGGTCCGATGCCCCGCAGCATCGCTCTGGTGGTGCGGGGGCGGTGTCGTCCGTCGCCGGATCGGGTGTCCGAGGGCGCGTCTGCCGATCGCCACCGAGGCGGCGTCATGGCGGGTCATTGAACGTTTGCTGGTGGACAGGGGTTTGCGCCAGTGCTGGTCGCCCCAGCGGGAGGTGTAGGCCGGGTCGACCGCGACGATCGCCAGCCCCTGCTCGGCGGCCATCGAGGTCAGCCGCGCCTTGAGTTTTCCGGTGGGGAACCCGGAGATGAGCTGCCGGAACCGTTTGCGGCGGCCGTGCTTCTCCCGGGTCTTGTCTTGGGCGAAGTCAAGGTCCTCGATCGCGATGGCCTTGACCCCGCAGGTGACGGCCCAGTGCAGCAGCCCGGCGATGGCGTGCCGGACCTGGGCGTCCCGGTGCCCGGCGCTCCCGGACAGGTCGTAGGAGAACCGGCGCGGGTCGCCGACCGGGTTGCCGCAGGTGTCGAGGTGGTAGGCGGCGAAGTGGTCGGCGTTGGTGTCGACTCCGATGATGCCGTGGGCGCGGGCCGCCTCGAGTGACAGCGTGGGGATAGTGGGGCGTTGCCAGGACGCGGTGAGGTACCAGCGGCCCCGGCCGGTGTCGTGGTGGATGCGGTAGGCCAGCGCCCGATCGGCCTCGATGCGGTCGGCCCACTCGGTCCCTCGGTGCGCGAACGCGACCCGGCAAGTCAGGACGTAGCGGTGGTGCGGCGCGTTGGCCAGATGCGCCAAAGGGGCGGGCAGCCTGATGCTCACTTCACCGCCCGGGGTGACGCGGATGGTCTCGTTGCCGTACCGCTTCCCGCTCTCGCCGTCGGCCCGGCAGAACCACCGACCGGCCTCCCACCGGGCCCGCCACTGCTCCTCGGTCAACCCGGCGGCGTCCAGATGATGCCGGTTGTTCAGCAGCCGCCTGCCGCCACGCACCACCCGCACCCGCCCGGCCTCCCAATCGGCCCGCACGGCGGTGAGACGGTCTTTGAGGACGTGCAGGCGGCGGGACTTGGCGAACCACTCCCGCCTGGACCGGTACCCGCCCGCCGCCCGCCGTGTGCCCTTCTGGCCGACCGGGACCGACAGCCGCCGCTCGATCGCCGAGATCCCGGCCTCCAGGCCGTTCAGATGCGCGAGCTGGCTGCGGCGGGCCAGGGCCCACTGGTCGTGGGTGGCCTTGGTGATCGACCCGGCCCACCGCGCCGACGACCCACCCGTCAACTCCCGCTTACGCGCCGCCCACCCATCGGCGTCGTGCGCCGTCCCGGCCCGGCAGCGGGCCTTGAGGTCACGACCGGCCAGCGACCCCAGATGCGCACCCACTTCCCGCAACACGTTCTCGTCCTGGAGCGCGAGGCCCTTGAGCCGGGTACGGATCGCCACCCCGGACGGGCCGGCCGCGACGAACGGCGCATCGATCGGCCGCAGGGGCCGCGGGTGGCCGCCCCGCCCTGCGGGCTGTGCCGGGGTCTGCGCTGCGGTCTCGCGGGTGGCGTCGCCCCCGTCGGGGTGTGCGGCGGCGTCCACGCCTTTGATGATGACGGACTGCAACATGGCGAATACTTTAAGCCATCACCCTCGAACATGCAATCGACTTGCGCGTGCGGCTGCCGCGCCGACACCCCCCACACCGCATCCCGCCACCCGCACAACGACCAGAGCCCAGCGCACCACTCGTTCCACCGGCTCCACGCCCACATCACACATGAACGGCTACAGACACTCATGGACCCTCAACCGCCAGCAACTATGAACCCTCGTTGAAGACGAGGTACAGGACGGCGAGGACACGGTCGCCTCCTTCACCAGGAAGGCTCGGGCGATCTCGGGCACGGTCATCCGGTCGATGGCCTTGCGATTGGCGGTGTGGTCAGCCAGCCGCCGGGGTTCGGGGGCAGGCCGTCGGCCGGCCACCGCTCGACAGCGGTCGCGAACGCCTCGGCCGCCGCCTCCTCGGCGACGTCGGGGTCACCGAAGCGCCTGGTCACGGAGGCGATCACCCTGGCCCACTCGTCGTGGGGGCACGGGTGATCGCGTCCCGGACGTCTGCCCGCACACTGGAACGTCCGCGCGTGACGCACGTGGGTCACGCGCGTCACGTGCTGGGAGTCGGCATGGAGGGTGCGTATTGCGGGCGGCCGCCGGGCCGGTAGACGTGGGCCGTGACGCCGTTCGGGAAGGCGCGGGAGTCGACCAGGTCGAGCGCCGTGTCCGGCCCGGCGTCGGGGAACAGCCGCGCGCCCTGGCCGACGACGACGGGATAGGTGACCAGGATGATCTCGTCGACGAGACGGTTGTCGAGCAGCCACCGGACGAGTTCGCCGCTGCCGTGCACCTGCAGTTCACCGCCCGGCTTGGCCTTCAGCTCCTGGACGGCGGCCACGACGTCCCCGGACAGGACGGTCGTGTCCGTCCATTGCGGGTCGGTGAGCGTGGTCGACGCCACGTACTTGGGCCGCCTGTTCAACGCCACCGAGATCGGGTTGTCGCCCTCGTCCGCCCCCCCAGGAGCCGGTCCCCCACGAGCCGGCGAAGATCTCGTACGTCCGCCGTCCGAACAGGAACGCGTCGGCGCGCTGGAAGGACTCGCCGAGGAACGCCTCGGCCTCGCCGCTGAAGAGCGGCAGGGCCCATCCGCCGCGCTCGAAACCGTCCCGGCGATCCTCGTCCGCCCCGCCGAGTCCCTGCATCACTCCATCGACGGAGACGTGCGTGATGGTCGTCAGTTTCATGATCTCGGTTCCCTTCTCAGCGGGTCCTGCCCCGTCGGGGCGCCCCTCGTGGGCGGCCTCTCACCCCTTCTACGAACACCGTTGCCCCGATCCGACACCGCCCTCCAGGTTTCTCGGATATTTCTCGCGCGCCGGTTCCGGGCGATCCGGCGGCGAGCCCGATGCCGGAGACCCCGATCGAACACATGTTTGACTACGGACGTTAGAGTGGGGACATGTTCCAAGGGTCGCTGCTGGACGACACGGACGAGAGCGGTCCGCGTCCTCTGAGGTCGGCGCGGCGGACGGGGCTGAGCCAGGGCGCCTGGGTGGACGTCCTGCCCGGCTGGATCCCGGCGGCCGACGCGCTGTTCGAGCGGCTGCACGCGTCCGTCCCGTGGCGCGCGGAGAGGCGCCGCATGTACGACCGCGTCGTGGACGTGCCGCGCCTGCTGGCGTTCTACGACGAGGGCGATCCGCTGCCCGATCCCGTCCTGGACGAGGCGAAGGCGGCCCTCGACCGCCACTACGCCGCCGAACTCGGCGAGCCGTTCCGCACGGCAGGCCTCTGCCTGTACCGGGACGGCCGCGACAGCGTCGCGTGGCACGGCGACAGGATCGGGCGCGGGGACAAGGAGGACACGATGGTCGCGATCCTGTCGATCGGGACGCCGCGCAGCCTCCTCCTGCGCCCGCGCGGCGGCGGCCGGACGATACGCCACGAACTAGGACATGGCGACCTCATCGTGATGGGCGGAAGCTGCCAGCGCACCTGGGAGCACGCGATCCCGAAAAGCACCCGCGTAGCCGGCCCCCGCATCAGCATCCAGTTCCGTCCCCGAGGCGTCCGCTGACAGAACGGCCGGCCCGGCTCCTCGGCGACGAACGCGCACACCGAAGGCGACCCGCGGCGGATCGCCCTCCCATGGCACCATGAACGGTGATTTCCTGAGGAGGGCCGTTGTTTCGTCTGGTCGTGTCACAGACCTCCCCCGGGGCCTACCGGACCGTCCTGGACGCGCTGCAGGCACCGGTTCCGCCGCACGGACCGGCCGGGCGGCACATCCTGATCGAGCCCGGACAGTATCCGAACACGGGCTTCAAGAGCTCGGGCGACTTCATGCTGACGGCGGTCGGCGGGCCGGGATCGGTCACGCTCGACGGCGCCACCGACGCCACGATCCAGCTCACCGGACATGTGACGCTGCAGGGCCTCATCGTCCGGAACTGGAGCGAGAACGGCGCGGCGCTGGACGTGTCCGAGGGCAGCGTCCGGGCGGAGCAATGCCAGTTCGTGAGCCGCGCCGACACCGTCGCGGTCCGCGGCTGGGGCGGCGCCCGCCTCGCGCTCAGCGGATGCCAGGTCCAGGACGGCGCGCTCGTCTACTCCGCCGCGTCCGGGATCGTGGAGTCCACCGACATCACGGGGACGAACGGCAACGCGGTGGCGCTGCGCAAGGGCTGCGCCGTCACCGTCCGGTCGTGCCGCATCGACGGCGCGGGCGGCAGCGGGATCTGGGTGACCGAGGGCTCCAAGCCCCTGATCGAGCAGTGCACGATCACCGGCCCCGGCGCCGCCGGGGTGCTGGTGGACGAGCGGGCGGACGCGGCGATCCGCAACTCGGCCATACACGGGTCCCGGGAGTGCTCGCTGGTCGTCCGGGACAACGCCACCGCGCTGGCCGAGGACTGCCTGATCGCGGACGCCGAGAAGGACGCGGTGTGGGTGACCGCCGGAGGGACGCTGACCGCGCGGCGCCTCCGGGCGGAGTCACCGCGCCGCTGCGGGATCTCCATCGTCACGGGCACCGGCGTCTTTGAGGACTGCGAGATCCTCGAACCGGCGCTGTACGGGGTGTTCGCAGGCGGCCAGAGCCGGACCACGCTCGTCCGCGGGCGGGTGCGGGGCGCGAAGAAGGTCGGCGTCACCGTCTCGAAGGACGGCCACGCGACGATCGAGGGCACGACCATCACCGGCGCCACGGAGCTCGGAGTGGCCGCGGACCCCGGATCGGAACTGAACCTGCGCGGCTGCACGGTGGTGGAGAACGAGGGAGCGGGCGTGTTCGCGTCCGGCTCGGCGCGCGTCCACATGGACGGGGTGACGAGCGAACGCAACGCCGCGCCGGACGTCCTCGACTACGAGGCCAGGACCGCCGCGACCGAACAGGTGAAGGAGCCCGCGACTCCCACGGGGACGGGCGCCGCCGACGCCCCGCCGGTGCCGCAGGAGCCGGGCGGCGACGTCGCGACGGCGGACGACCTGCTCGCCGAACTCGACGCGATGACCGGCCTGGCCGCGGTCAAACACGAGATCAGGAAGCTGACGAACCTGCAGAAGGTGGCCGAGCAGCGTCGCCTCGCGGGACTGCCGCCCGGCCCGTCCATCGGCCGGCACATGGTGTTCGCCGGGCCGCCCGGGACGGGCAAGACGACCGTCGCGCGCCTGTACGGGCGGATCCTCGCGGCACTCGGCGTCGTCGAGACCGGCCAGGTCGTCGAGGTCAGCCGCGGCGACCTGGTGTCGGAGAACGTCGGCGGGACGGCGCTGAAGACGACCGGCGCGTTCGAGAAGGCCGTCGGCGGCGTCCTGTTCATCGACGAGGCGTACACGCTCTCCCGCAAGACCACCGGCACCGACTTCGGGCAGGAGGCCATCGACACGCTCGTCAAGCTGATGGAGGACCACCGCGACGAGGTCGTCATCATCGCGGCGGGATACTCGGCGGAGATGCGCGAGTTCCTCGCCGCCAACCCGGGCCTGACCTCGCGGATCTCCCGGACGGTGGACTTCGAGAACTACAGCCCCGCCGAACTGCTGCAGATCACCGAATCGCAGGCGGACAGCGACGGCTACCGGCTCTCCGACGACGCGCGGGACGCGATCCTCGCCCACTTCACCTCCATGAAGCGCGACGCGAGCTTCGGCAACGGGCGGGCGGCACGCCGCGTGTTCGAGGCCGCGGTGGAGCGCCAGGCGCAGCGCCTCGCCGGCCTGGACGAACTGCCGTCCGGGGACGAGCTGAGCCTGCTGGTCGCCGAGGACCTCGACGTCGACACGGGCCTCGCCGCACGGTTCGGGAAGGCCCGCGACCCCGAGCAGGTCACGGCCGTCCTCGACCGGCTCAACGCGATGACGGGGCTCGCGGAGGTCAAGCAGGAGATCAGCGACCTCCTCGACCTGCTGGCGTCGTCGCGCCGCCGCCGGGAGGCCGGGCTGGAGGCCGAGCCGTTCACCGGCCACCTGATCTTCGCGGGACCGCCGGGCACGGGCAAGACGACCGTCGCGCGCCTGTACGGCGAACTGCTCGCGGCCCTCGGCGTCCTCGCGCAGGGCCAGGTCGTCGAGGCCGCGCGGGTCGATCTCGTCGGCCAGTACATCGGGCAGACCGCGCAGAAGACGGCGGAGGTCTTCGACCGCGCACGCGGCGGCGTCCTGTTCATCGACGAGGCCTACTCGCTGTCGCGCTCCGGCGGGTCCGGCAACGACTTCGGGCGGGAGGCCATCGACACGCTCGTCAAGCTGATGGAGGACCACCGCGACGAGGTCGTCGTGATCGTGGCCGGGTACACGTCCGAGATGTCGGGGTTCCTGGCCGCGAACCCGGGCCTGGCCTCCCGCTTCGCCCGGAGCCTGACCTTCGCCCCCTACGACGTGGACGGCCTCCTGGCGATCTTCCTGGGCAAGGCGGGCGCGGCGGACTACCTCGTCCCGGACCCGACCCGCCAGGCCCTGGCCGCGCACTTCGAAGCGACCCGCGACCAGTACACGGACGGCAACGGCCGCGAAGTGGACAAGCTGTTCCGCTCCGCCGTGACCGCCCACGCCCGCCGCACCGAACACCTCGCCAACACCGGCACCCACCTGACCAGAACCCAACTGACCACCCTCCACCCCGAAGACATCACCCCTCGCCCCCTCGAATGACCTCCGTCGAACCCCTTGCCGCGATCCAGTCCGCGACCGGCGACCTGCTCACCACCACCGCACGGCTCACGGACGACGACCTCCGCGGACCGTCCCTGCTTCCCGGGTGGACGCGCGGCCATGTCCTCACGCACGTCGCACGGAACGCCGACGGCGGTACCCGCCTGCTCACCTGGGCACGCACGGGCATCGAGACGCACGAGTACCCGAGCATGAAGGCCCGCGCCGCCGAGATCGAAGACGGCGCCGGCAGGCCTGCCGCCACACTCCTCGCCGATGTCGGCGAGAGCGCGCGGCGGTTCGCCGAGGCCTACTCCCTCATGCCCGGCGACGCCTGGGAACGGACCGTCCAGTGGACGTCCGGTGTCCGGCATCCCGCGGCCCTCGCCGCCGACGCCCGCCTCACCGAGGTTCTCGTCCACCACGTCGATCTGGACGCGGGCTTCACGCCCGGCGACTGGCCCCCCGAGTTCACCGCACGGACGCTGGTGAGCGTCGCGCGATCCTTCGAGCAGCGTGGCGACGCGCCACGGCTGCGCCTGCACGCCACCGACACGGGCGCGGAACTCGGCAGCGGAGAGGTGGTCGTCAGCGGCACCGAGGCGTCGCTTCTCGCCTGGTTGATGGGCCGCTCCGCCGGCCGCGACCTCGACGGCGCCGAAGGAACGACCCTCCCGTTCCTCTACTGAACGCCCGGCAACGCTCGGGTGGTGCGCTGCCTTAGCGGGGTGGGGTGGCGATGCGGTCGGTGAAGGAGCCGTGGAAGCCCATGGGGATGTGGTGGCGCAGGTGCGCGACGGCCAGGGGCTCGGACTCGACGTCGCGGGCGTCGAGGATGATCAGGCGGGAGCGGTGGGCGTCCGGGTCGTAGGCGAGGGTCATCAGCCACCCGTCGCCCTCCGCGGCGCCGGGCTCGCGCGGCACGAACACCGGCTCGCCGAAGCCGTGGCCCGGTGGTAGCTCGTGGACGGTGCGCACGTCCTTCGTGTGGTCGTACGCGTGGATGCCGGTGCGCGACTCCGTCCGCCCGGCGAAGTAGGTGTGGCGGTGCGGGCGGCCCGCCTGGCGGGCGTCCGCGTGCGGCAATTCCATCGGCAGCGCGCACACCTCATGCCCCTCGATCTTCCCGGACGCGGTGATGCGGTAGCGCATCAGCGCGTCACCCCAGGGGAAGTCGCTCGTGCGGAAGTCGCGGAAACGCGTCGCGACCTGGTCCCAGTCGGCGAAGCGGACGAACTCGATGACGGTGTCGTCGCCGTCCTCGAACGCGTTGACGAAATGGAACCCCAGCAGCGCCTCGTGCTCGATGACGCGGGCCTTGCCACCGTCCCGCGGCACGAGCGTGAAGCACGTCGGACGGTGCGGCTCGTAGGTGAGCCCGTCGGCGATCGACCGGCTCCCCAGCAGGATCGGCGCGGCCTTCGGGATGACCGGGTTGATGACGAAGACGAGATGCTTCCGGGTGAGCGCGAAGTCGTGGTTCCACGGGGTGTACGGGAGTGAGACGCGCGGCATGTGGTGCAGCGCGCCGCCGGGGTCCACCCGGTAGCAGCGCAGGCTGCGGACCCGCGTGAAGTCCATCCCGAAGTTGAACAGCTCACCCGTCTCCGGGCAGCGGGACGGGTGCGCCGAGAACGCCGACACCGTCTTCAGCCGTCCGCCGAACGAGTGCTCGCCGAGCGTCTCCAGGCTGTCGGGGTCGAGGCGGAACGGGCGTCCGCCCTCCCAGAGCGCCAGCAGCTGCCCGGCGTGCAGGACCACACCGGTGTTGGCGACGTTCGCGGGCGGGCGGAACATGTTGGCGAGGCGGCCGCCGGGACGCTGGGTGCCGAGGCCGCGCAGGCCGGCGCGTCCGTTGCGCTGCCCGTAGCGGTAGTGCCTCGTCCGGACGTACCGGTTGCGGTAGCGGACGGTTCCGTCGCCGGGGAACGCGAACATCGACAGCATCCCGTCGCCGTCGAAGATGTGGTCGAGGAGGCTCTCCCCCACCTGCCAGCGGCCGGGGCCGTTGCGGTAGAGCGTGCCGGCGAGGTCTTCCGGGAGCTTGCCGTCGATCTCCTCGATGTCGTAGTCGTGCTCGTCGTCGAGCGACTCATAGATCCGATGCCACGCGTCGATGGCCACGGCGACTCCTCGTCCGGCGTCGGCGGTCCCGGTGACGGCAGGCTGCCACACCATCGACCCGTAGTTCAACGCCTAACGACTATGGCCTGCCTGGGGGCCCGCGACAGCGCACCGCCGCCCCGGCCGCGAGAACGGGCGGCGGGGCGGCGGGGGCGCAGGGCACGTGGGGCTATCGGTGCCGACCCGCCCGGCCGGCCGGCGTCGGCGACGCCTTCCTGTGCAGGCCCGTGAAGGCCCGTCGGCGATTCAGGCCGGGTTCAGGTTTCATTCAGGGTTTCCCGAACCATCCCGTCGATCGCAGCATTGTCAAGAGTCACCAGTCAACGCTTCGGGGCATCGTTAGGTTCGACAATTTCTGCGATGGGCGGGATAAGTGGGTCGCGTGACTCAGCGTCCGTCCAGCCGCCCGTTCTGGATAGCGTTCACCAGGGCACTCCACTGTGCGGGGTCGAGGGCGAGCACACTGGGAGCGCTGTCGCGCGAATCGCGGACCAGGACCGACGGGCCCAGCGCCGCCACCTCCACACAGTCACTCTTGTCCAGGCTTCTACTGGCCTTACGCCAGGTCAGCGCCACTCCTCGACTTGACCGGTCCAGCATCCAGCAACCCCTCCATCCATTGTCGGCGGGTGCCGTCTTTGCCAACCGATCGGCCACGCGCACCCGCCGGCGAGCACCAAGCTGGGCACAACAAACCACGACCTTGTGGATAATTTCCCGATCACGAGTGTAAACGGTTCTAGTTATCCCGCCTACAAGGGAACACAAGATCACTCTGTGTGCTATGACGGCCACTCGCCTTGTGGGTGCCCGATGCGGCTGTCACCTCCGGTGTCGAGTCGAGTTGCGGCGCTGGAGTCAGGCCATGAGGTCCTCGGCGGTCTTCCGGAGCAGTTCGATCGACTCGTCGCCCGGAAGCGCCTGCTCGAGCAGGAGCTCGAAGGTGTCCCGGTACTCGAGGATCCTGTCGTCCTCACCGGTGATCATGAGGCTGGCGCCCGACCGGCCCTCCAGGTAAAGGATGTCGTCCAAGTCGCCGTCGAACTCCAGGAGACTGAACGGCCCCTCAAGGCCCATGTGCGCGCCCGCGCTGAACGGGATGATCCTGACCGTCAGCAGGTCGTTGCCGTCGGCAGCGTCCGCGATGTGGTTGAGCTGGTTGGGCATGATCGCGGGATCGATCATGATGCCGACGTGGCGGCGGATCACCGCCTCGTCGACGATGTAGTGCTGGCGTGGCGGGTGCTCCCGCCTGGCGAGCTCCTGCTGCCGCTGGATACGCAGCTTCGCGGCGAGGACCCTCCCCGTCTCCGACGCCTTGCCAGTGGACAGGACCTCGGCGTACTCCGGTGTCTGGATCAGCCCGGGGATGACCGCTCCATGGAACTGCCTGATGTAGGCCGCACCGGCCGCGTAGCCCACATAGCTGAGGAAGCGGGGGTCGAGCTCGTCCTTGTACACGTTCCACCAGGCCGGCTCTCGCGCGCCGCGGGCCAGCGACTGCAGCCGCTCCTGGCGCCCTTCCGAGGTGACCTCGTAGATCCTGAGGAGGGCCTGCAGATCGGTACGGGTGACGGCGTTCTTGCCCCCCTCGACCCTGATGAGCTTCGATGGGGACCACTCAAGCTGCCGCGCCACCTGCTCCTGCGTCAGCTTCTTCTCTTTGCGCAGCCGGACGAGTTCGGTGCGCAGCAAGGCGCTCTGGACGATCGGCCCCTGATCACTGGTCATGAGTTCGCTCACTCTGAGTAGTCGGTGTAACCAGCCTGCATGCAACCTGGCAGTGCGCCATATCGCGCGGTACATCCCGTCAAGGCGCCACACGCCCTGGCCGCGCCAACCCGCACTCCCCGGGCCAGACCCGTCATATCGCCCAAAACTCTGGTCCGGAGCTTCCAGACTGCTGCATGACCGTAGACTATGTTGTAGCGTGCTATGTAGCAAACAGCAGGGTCCGCACTGCAACCAAGCGCAGTGCTAGATTCAAGGCAAGACCGATCTGACGCAGGGTGAGGTCTTGGGCGGGACGCGCGCGTCCCCCGTCCGAGAACTCCCCGCCGGCGGAACGGGCCGAGTGCGCCCCGCCGCCGGACGGAAGGGACGGACGCGCACCGAACGGGGAGGTCGCCACGAGAAACCGACATCTCGGCACTGCCAGAAAAGACAAAAGAGTCGCCCACCGCTTCCCGTCGATCACCGGTTGCGAGCCAAGACGATCGATGGAAAGCGGAGAGCGACTCCCCGGGCCCGCATGAGAACGACCTGACCGATCCTCACCGGAACCCTGCGAAAACGCAGAGAGATCCGGTTTGACCTGCCAAAACGTTCCCTGCGGACTCACCCAGTCTAACCGCGATCACGCGGTGCGGGCTATAGGTGAAAGCGACTTCGGGCCCCCGTGGCCGTCCCACGCCAGGTAACCCCCGGCAACCGGGCGGACCGCGTCCCGGAGACGCGATTCGAGGCATGGGGTTCTCGATATGTCAAGCCAGAAGTTTGTCCTTCCCCCGACCTTTGACATCCACCCCGCAAACCCACCATCCGCCGTCAAGCCGATTGTCTGGCGGGTGTGCTGATGGACGAGTACACACGCCAGCACGACCCGGACCATGCGGTCCTCCCGTCCTGGACCGCCCCCTCCGACGGCGTCCAGCCACTGCGAAAACACAACCTCCCCGGGACCGAGTGCCGGGACGTTGAGTGCCCGCGCCAGTCCGCGTACGCCTGGACGGAACGGCCCACGCCACCGCACCCGAGGCCGGGGTTCTGGGGCTCACTCACCGAGACCGAACAGGCCGCGCTCCTCGCGGCCGCCGAGGAGATCGTCTACCCGGTCGGCACGGTGCTCTGGTGGGAGGGCCAGGCCGCGGACCAGGCCGTCGTGATCTGCTCGGGCTCGATCAGGGTCTCGGTCGAGCGAGGCGGCCACGAGCAGATCATCGCCTTCCGCGGCCCCGGCGACATCATCGGCGAACGCGCCGCCCTGCTGCTGCGCCGGCGATCGGCGACCATCGTCGCCATGGACACCGTCCACGGCCTGCGCATGACCACCCAGCAGTTCGTCACCTACCTGAGCGAGCATCCCCGCGTGCTCGCCATCATGGAACGCGAAGTGTACGACCGGCTGACGGAGCAGACGGGCCCCCCACCCCAGATG
>NZ_SMKK01000075.1 GCF_004348425.1 Actinomadura sp. 7K507 | reverse complement strand
GCGCACCGATGTGGTGCGCGGGGCCCCGCTCTGGTGAGTCCTGGTGGATCAGACGGTCACTTCGTCCGGCCGCGGGTGCTTGCGCGGGCGGCCACGCGGCCGCTTGCGCGGCACGATCACACCGCGGACGAAGAGCTCGCCGCCCCAGACGCCCCAGGGCTCCTTGCGCTCGAGCGCCCCGGCGAGGCACTCCCGGCGGAGCGGGCACTCCAGGCACAGGGCCTTGGCGAGCTCGACGTCGGCGGGAGCCTCGGCGAAGAACAGCTCCGGGTCGGTCCGGCACGGAAGAGTGAGGTCCTCCTCGCTTACTGCGAGTGCCCCCTGCATCACAGTCACCCTTGTTCCTCTCGTTGGATCTCAACGGGCGTGTCGGTGGGTTGTCTGGGCAAAGAAAAAGGCCGCGGATCCGGTATCGGAATCCGCGGCCTGGGGGCTAGCCGGCCTGTTCTAGACCGGTCGCCTCCAGGGATACGGACCCGACACGCCACCCTCGGGGGTGACGCCCACGTGGGCCGTGGCCGGAGCCGGGACGCTCATGTCCTCGAGAAGGTGTTCGAAGACAATCCGCCCCTGGTCGTCCTGGATTCGCTGCGCGAATCGCTGCTCGACATGCAGCTCACGCGAATTCACGCCGCGCATGCCGTGCATGTCGCGGGAGACGCGTAGCCGCACACCGGAGACCGCTGAATACGCGGCCGGGGCCTCGGACATCGAGATGCCAGGGCATGCGGCGGTCCAGGACGACGCGGATTTGATCAACGTGTTACTCACCGGACTACACACCACCTTCCTGGCTTCTCGGGCCGCACCGGGCGGATTCAAGATCCACACCGGCGCGCCGTGTTGATTGCTCGCGTTCGAGCGTACGGGGACTCCGCCGAATCAACAAGATATTTTTGACCTGCGGTTTTGTGGGTGAGTTCACGTTCTTCCCACGGAACCCGCGGTGTCCTGGGAGCGTCGGACGCTCACGGGAGTCCCACACCCACGTCAGTGCCGCGGGGAGTCCGCGACGCGGACGAGGCCCTCCTGCATGACGGACACGACCAGCTCCCCCGACCGGGTGAACACCTGGCCGCGGGCCAGCCCGCGCGCACCGCCGGCGAACGGCGTGTCCTGGTAGTAGAGCAGCCAGTCGTCGGCGCGGAACGGCCGGTGGAACCACATGGCGTGATCCAGGCTCGCGCCCATCGTCCGCTTGTCTCCCCAGGCCAGGCCATGGTTGAGCAGGACGGTGTCGAGCAGCGTCATGTCCGAGGCGTAGGTCATCAGGCACACGTGCAGGAGCGGGTCGTCGGGCAGCTCGCCGTCGACCTTCAGCCACACCTTCGACACCGGGGTGGCCAGGGACGGGTCCTTGGCCGCCTCCCACGACAGCGGCGTCGCGTGCCGGATGTCGAACGGGCGCCGCGTCACGAACTCACGCGCGCCGACCTCGCCGAACAGGGGCGTCAGGCGTTCCAGGCCGTCCGGGAGCGTCTCGGGGGCGGGGGCGTCCGGCATCGCGGACTGGTGGGCGGGCCCCTCCTCGGCGATCTGGAACGAGGCCGACAGCGTGAAGATCGCCTTGCCGTGCTGGACGGCGGTGACGCGCCGCGTGGTGAAAGACCGCCCGTCGCGGACCCGGTCGACCGTGTAGACGATCGGGACGAGCGGGTCGCCCGGACGGATGAAGTAGGCGTGCAGCGAGTGCACGGGCCGGTTCGCGGGCACGGTGCGCCCCGCGGCGACGAGCGCCTGCCCCGCCACCTGGCCTCCGAAGACGCGCTGCCGCCGCTCCTCAGGGCTGCGGCCGCGGAAGATGTCGTTCTCGATCTGCTCGAGGTCCAGCAGGTCCAGCAGTTCCTTGAGAGGTTCCTTCACGGCCGCCAGTCTTCCGTATCCGTTGCTGCGAGCACGATGTCACCCGTCGCCGGCCCCAGGGGTCAGTGGCCGCACAGGTTCAGGACGGCGTCACCGTAGCGGTCGAGCTTGACCCTCCCGACGCCGGGTATCCGGGCGAGTTCCTCCATCGACTCGGGGGCGTGCTCGGCGATCGCCTGGAGCGTCGCGTCGGTGAACACGACGTACGCGGGGACCTTCTGCTCGGCCGACACCTGGGCGCGCCACTCCTTGAGGCCGATGAGGAGTTCCTCGTTCAGCTCGGACGGGCAGTCCTCGCAGCGGCCGAGCTTGCGTTCGACGGCGGCGGTCAGCGGGCGGCCGCACACCCGGCACGGCTGCGGGCCCTTGGCGGCGCGCCGCTTCGTCCGGTCGGCACGCGCCGGGGTGTGCGTGGCGGTCTTGCCGGTCAGGCCGGACAGGAAGCGGGACGGGCGCCGGTGGCGCGCCCCTCCAGGCGAGCGCGACAGGGCCCACGACAGCGAAAGGTGGACGCGCGCCCGCGTGACGCCGACGTACAGCAGCCGGCGTTCCTCCTCCACCTGCGCGGGCGTCTCCGCGTAGATGATCGGGAGCGTGCCCTCGACGAGCCCGACGAGGAACACCGCGTCCCACTCCAGGCCCTTGGCGGCGTGCAGGGACGCCAGCGTCACGCCCTCCAGAGGCGGCGCGTGCTGTGCTGCGGCACGTTCCTCCAGCTCGGCGACGAATTCCGGCAGACCGGCCTTCGGGTTGTCGGCGGCCATGTCCTCGGCGAGCTGCGCCAGCGCGGCGAGGGACTCCCAGCGCGCGCGGGCCGCCCCCGCGCCCTCGGGTGGCTGGTCGGAGAACCCGGCCCCGGACAGGACGTGCCGGACGGTCGTTATCAGCCCCGTCCCATCGGTCTCCGCGTCGGCGCCGGCCCGCGCCGCACCCCGCAGCCTGACCACCGCCTCACGTACCTCGGGCCGCTCGAAGAACCGCTCCGCGCCCCGCAGCACGTAGGGGACGCCCGCCGCCGCCAGCGCCGACTCGTACGTCTCGGACTGCGCGTTGATCCGGTACAGGATCGCGATCTCCCGCGCCGGGACGCCCTCGTCGACGAGCTTGCGCGCCCTGCGCGCCGCGTCGTCGGCCTCGGCGACCTCGTCGTCGTACTCGTTGAACACGGGCTCGGGGCCCTGGTCGCGCTGGGCCTGCAACTCCAGCTTGTGGCGGAACGCCCCGTCGCCCCCCGCCTGCCCGATCACGCCGTTCGCCAGCCGCACCACCTGCGGCGTCGACCGGTAGTCGCGGACGAGCTTGACGACCTTGGCGTCCGGGTGCTCCCGGGTGAAGCCGAGCAGATGGGACGGGGACGCGCCGGTGAAGGAGTAGATCGTCTGGTTGGGGTCGCCGACGACGCACAGGTCGTCGCGGTCGCCGAGCCAGGTGTCGAGCAGCATCTTCTGCAGCGGGTTGACGTCCTGGAACTCGTCCACGACGAAGTACCGGTACTGCTCGCGGACCTGGTTCGCCACCTCGCGGTGCTCGGTGAGCACGGCCGCGGTCAGCTCCAGCATCCCCTCGAAGTCGAGCAGGTTGCGTTCGCGTCTGAGCTGCTCGTACATCGCGTAGACGCGCGCCACGTCCACGATCTCGGCCGGTGGTCTCCGGCCGGCCTGGACGATCGCGGCCGGGTAGTCCTCGGGGCGGTTCTGGGTGACCTTCGCCCATTCGATCTCGCTCGCGACGTCGCGCAGCTCGGCACGCCCGAGCGACAGCCGGCACGCCCGCGCCGCGTCCGCGACCAGCCCGATCTTCGAGTCGACGATCTTGGGCGGTTCCCCGCCGACGACGCGCGGCCAGAAGTAGGTGAGCTGGCGCAGCGCCGCCGCGTGGAACGTCCGCGCCTGCACGCCGGGCGCGCCCAGCTGCCGCAGCCGGCTGCGCAGCTCGCCCGCCGCCCGCGTGGTGAACGTCACGGCCAGCACCCGCTGCGGCGTCACCACGCCGGTCAGCGTCGCGTAGGCGATGCGATGCGTGATGGCCCTGGTCTTGCCCGTCCCGGCGCCCGCCAGCACGCACACCGGGCCCTTCACCGCCTCGGCGACCGCCCGCTGCTCGGGGTCGAGTCCCTCCAGCACCGACTCTGCCAACATCCCCCCATACTCGCAGCCCGCACCTTCCGCATCACCCGGCACGTGATTTGTGGACAACGGAATGCGGGGCGCCTGGCTACTGTTCTCGGTAGGCGAATCGTACGAACGAACGAGGGAGACGACGGAGCGATGGCGACGCCGACGACCGACCGGGCCAAGGGCCCGACCGGCCAGCTCACCATGTACACGACGTCCTGGTGCGGGTTCTGCCGGCGGCTCAAGAGCCAGCTCGCCCGTGACGGCATCGAGATGGTGGAGGTCGACATCGAGCGCGACCCGGAGGCCGCCGACTACGTCATGAGCGTCAACGGCGGAAATCAGACGGTCCCGACCGTCACGATCGGCACCGAGATCGTTCTTACGAACCCCAGCGCGAAGGAAGTCAAGCGCCACCTGGCAGAACTCCAGAACGAGCGTTGAGCAGAAGGTCCGCCGACCGCAAGGTCGGCGGGCCGTCTCCACATCCCCGCGTGCGCGGGGAGCACCCGTCCGGCAAGACCATGGTCGGCACCGTTTGGGGACCATCCCCGCAGTGGCGGGGCCATCACACACCGCTCACGGTAGATGACCCCTCCGTCAGAAGTGCGGCATCTTCGGGAGGTCGCCGCCGTACCAGCGCATGATGAGCTGGGCGGCGATGGACAGCGGGCCCGGTGCGACAATGTCGCCGGCGTCGATGGCCGCGCGCAGTTCGTCGCGGGTGTACCAGGCGGCGTCCATGATCTCCTCCGGGTCGGGATACAGCGGGATGTCGCCGTCCGCCTTGGCGGTGAAGCCGAGCATGAGGCTCTGCGGCAGCGGCCACGGCTGGCTGCCGAGGTAGCGGACGTCGCGGACGGGCACCCCGACCTCCTCTTTCACCTCCCGCGCGACGGCCTGTTCGAGGGACTCGCCCGGTTCGACGAAGCCGGCGAGGATCGAGCGGCGGTCGGCGGGCCACTGCGGGCCGCGGGCCAGCAGGATCCGGTCGTCCCCGTCGGTCACCAGCATGATCACGGCCGGGTCGACGCGGGGGAATTGCTGGGACTCGTCTTCGGGGCACACGCGCACGTGCCCGGCGGAGGCCGTTCGCGTCTCGGTGCCGCAGCGCGGGCAGTACCGGTTGTTCTTGTGCCAGTGTTCCAGCGCCACGAGATGGGTGAGCAGGCCGGAGTCCTGGTCGCTGAGGACGGCGCCGACGTGGCGGAGCCCGGACGGCCGCGTCCCCTCGATGGCGGGCAGCGGCCCGGACGTCCCGAAGTAGGCGGTGCCGCCGGCGTCCACGCCGAGGAGCCAGCGCTCACCGTCCGGCGCCTGCTCCGGCGGGACGAGGACGAGCGCGGGCTCCGGCTCGTGGGCCACCAGCGCACGGCCGTCCTGGACGACGAGTACGCGGGTCTCCGGGTTCGTCCAGGCGGCGTCCAGCCAGGCGTCGTCGCGGCGGTTCAGCGCTACCCTGTCGAGGGTTCCGCGGGCGAGCGCCAGCCACTCCAGGGGGCCTTCGGTCACGTTCTGCTCCTCTCCAGGGGTCTTCAGCGCAGCGCCGTGGCGAGTTCTTCCCACAGGTACGCGGCGGCTTCGGCGCCCTTGAGGAGCAGCGGGATCTCGACCTTCTCGTTCGGTGCGTGGATGCGGTCGCCGTTCAACCCGACGGCGAGGAAGACCAGCGGCGCGTCCAGGATGTCGGCGAGGTCGGCTTCGGGGCCGCTGCCGCCTTCGCGGGTGAACAGCATGTCCGTGCCGAACGCCCGTTCCATCGCGCGGCGCGCGGCCTTGACGCCGGCGGAGTCGATCGGCGAGAAGCACGGCCGGACGCCGGCGCCGAGGACGCGCACCTCGGCCTCGACGCCGGGCGGGGTGTGCTCGGCGACCCACGCCTGGAACGCCTCCTGGACCTTGCGGGGATCCTGGCCCGCGACGAGCCGGAACGAGATCTTGGCGTGCGCGTCGCGGGGGACGATGGTCTTGCCGCCGGGCCCGGTATGCCCGCCCCACATGCCGTTGATCTCGGCCGTGGGACGCGCCCAGATCCGTTCGAGCGTGCTGTAGCCCTTCTCGCCGTAGGCGGCGCGGCTGTCGCCGGCGCCCCGCAGCCACTCGTCCTCGTCGAACGGGAGCCGGGCGAACAGTTCCCGCTCCTCGTCCGTCAGCGGGACGACGTCGTCGTAGAAGCCGGGAAGGGCGACGCGGCCGTCGGCGTCGTGCAGGGCGGCGAGCAGCTTGGCCATGGCCTGCAGCGGGTTCGGCACCGCGCCGCCGAACGAGCCGGAGTGCAGGTCGGACGAGGGTCCGCGCAGCGTCACCTCGGTCTCGGTCAGCCCGCGCATCCCGGTGCACATCGACGGGACGTCCGCGGCCCACATCGTGGTGTCGCTGATGACGACGGCGTCGCAGGCGAGCCGTTCCCGGTGGGTGCGCAGCAGGTCGGCGAAGTGCGCCGACCCGGACTCCTCCTCGCCCTCCACCAGCAGCTTGATCGTGACGGGCGGCGCCTGCCGCCCGGACGCGGCGAGCGACGCGCCGATCCCGAGCGCGTGGAAGAAGATCTGCCCCTTGTCGTCGGACGCGCCGCGCCCGACGAGCCGGTCGCCCTTCACCACCGGGCCGAACGGGTCGGTGTCCCACTCCTCCAGCGGCTCGACCGGCTGGACGTCATGGTGGCCGTACACGACGACGGCGGGGGCGTCGGGGTCGTCCGCGGGCCATTCGGCGTAGACGGCGGGCAGTCCGGGCGTCTCCCAGATCTCGACGGTCGGGAACCCCTGGTCGCGCAGGTACCCGGCGAGCCACCCGGCCGACTTCCGCACGTCCCCGGCGTGTGCCGGGTCCCCGGAGATGGACGGGATCGCCAGCCACTCTTTGAGGTCGGCGATGAACCGGTCCCGGCCGGCCTGGATGTGCGCGACCACGTCGCTCGGCTGTACGTCGTTCACCTGCATGCCCCTTCGCATGTGTACTGTCAGGCAGCGTAAGGGATCCCGGTCACTCGTCCCCCGGAGCTTTCTTGATCCTCATCGATCCGCCGTTGTGGCCCGCGCGTGGCCGGGTCTGGTCGCACATGGTCAGCGACGTCTCCTACGGGGAGCTGCACTCGTTCGCGGCGGAGCTGGGGATGCCGCCGCGGGCGTTCGAGCGCGACCACTACGACGTCCCGTCCGAACTCTACGAGAAGGCCGTGCTGCTCGGGGCGCAGGCGGTCGGCTGCCAGGAGCTGCTCTCGCGGCTGACCGCGGCGGGCCTGCGCCGGCGCAAGGCCTACCGGCCGGTCGGCGCGGTCAGGCGTTGAGGAGCGTCAGCTCCGTCTGGATGTTGTTCCGCGCGCGTTCTTCGAAGCGCTCCCGGGCGGGTCGCGTGTGGAACAGGTTCGGCAGGGCCAGAAGGCCGTTGAGGACTTCGGCGCGTCCCGCGCGGAAGAACTCGTCCGGGACGAACGCGTACTCCTCGCGGACGGCGGCGGCGTAGGCGGCGTACTGGCCGGGCTCCGCGCCGAGGATCGCGAGGTCGGCGTCGCACAGCACCTGGCCGTCCGGGTCGTCTTCGTCCGGCGCGTGCGTGGTGGTCAGCTCGATGAGGCGGACGACCTGCTCGATCTCCGGTTCCCGGAGGTCGGTGTCGGCGAGCATGCGTGCGGCGAGGCGGGCGCTGCGCTCCTCGTTGTCGGCGCGTTCGGGGTCGTAGACGGCGTCGTGGAACCAGGCGGCGACGCGGACGATGTCGGGGGCGGCGGCGTGCCCGGCCAGCTCGTCCACAAGGTCGAGGACGGCGGTGAGGTGCCGGCGCGTGTGGTAGCGGCGGTGCGGTTCGCCGTAGCGCTTGTCCAGTTCCGTTCCGATATGCCTGGTGTGAGGTCCGGCGAGCGCGACCCACCGGTCGACGAGATCCATGGCCACATCCTGACGGATCGCCGAACGGGGCGGGACACGCGATGTCATCGTTCTTGCCTCCGCATGCGGCCCCCGCCACTATGGTGACAGCGAGTTAGGCAAGGCTTACCTCACATATCCGTCCCGTCTCGCGCAGCCTCACCTGACACAGCCCTGTCTCGCCCAGCCCTATCTCACACAGCCCTATCTCACACAGCCCCGTCCGCACGCAGCCTTATCGTCCGCACTGGAAAGGCCGATCGTGGCCGCCTCTCTCTACCTGGTCGCCGGGAAGACGACCGACTCGGTGACGCACGGGTTCCTGCCCGCCGCCGCGCGCCTGGGGCTTGAGACGGTGCTCCTGACCGACCGTCCGGCGGCCCACGCGGGGACGTTCGACGGGCCCGTCGTCCAATGCGACGTCTCCGACTTCCGCGAGATCATCGCCGCCGTCGGCGGCGGCGAGCCGGCGGCCGTCTTCTCCAACAGCGACTTCCTCCAGGCGCCCGCCGCGCTGGCCGCCGCCTATTTCGGGCTCCCGGCCAAGGACTGGCGGGCGGCGACCCGCGCGAAGAACAAGGCCCTGATGCGGCGGCACCTCGCATCCCTCGACCCGGTCTTCTCGGCGGACGCGCACCGGGTGCCGGCGGACGCGCCGTATCCGCTCGTCCTCAAGCCGCGCGAGGGGGTGGCCAGTGAGGACGTGTTCCTCGTCCAGGACGCCGCTGAGCTGGCCACACGGCGAGACGAGATCGCCGCGCACCGGGACGACCCCCTGGTGGCGGAGGAGTATCTCCCAGGCCGCCTCCACACACTGGAAACGATCGGCGACGGGCGGGAACTGCGTGTCCTGGGATCGTTTCGTACGACTCTGTCGCCGCCGCCCTTCTTCGTGGAGGAACGCCTTGAGTGGACGGCCCCGCCCCCAGAGACGCCGGTGGTCTTGAAGCAGCTCGAAACGATGGGTGTCGGATTCGGGGCCTGCCACACGGAGTTCGTCGTCAATGAGGGCCGCGCCCGCATCATCGAGGTCAACTACCGGCTGATCGGTGACCACTGCGACTTCCTTCTGGCCGACCTACTCGGCGTGCCTCTGTTCGAGCAGATCCTGAAGGTCCACCTGGGCGAGCCCCTTCCGGTCTGGCAGGCCCCTGGGCGACGGCATGCCATCGCCGAACCGGTCATCGCCGACCGCCCCGGCAAGCTCACAGCGGCTCCCGGCCCCCTCCAGATGGACGACGGCCCAGTGCGGCTGGCCTATCGCCCGCAACGCGCGGTGGGGGACACGGTCGCCCTCACCCGCACCAACCGCGACTACCTGGGCACGGTCCGCGCCATCGGCCCCGAGGCGGCCGAGGTGGACGCCGCACTGGCGCGCTTCCGTGCCGCCCACGACTGGACGATCGCGTGACCGGCGACGACATCGAGGGCCGGCTGGCGGCCCGGGTCCTCAACGCGCTCCTGCGCGAGAACTACGCGGGCCTGCACCGCCTCGTCGAGCACCGGACACTGAGGCTGCCGGGCCGTTCCGTGCGCCTCCTGGATGCGCGTCCGGCGTTCCTCTCCGAACTCGTCGTGGACCCGGCGCAGAAGCTCGGGCTGAACGACGTCTTCACCGCCGTGCGCGCGCTGGCGGATCCGAGCGACGACATCGAGGCGTTCGAGCGGGAATGCAGGGACGCCCTCGCGACCGTCAAGCTCCACGACGACGCGCGCCCGGCCGTGTACCGGCGGCTGGCCCGCATCCCGGACGAGCTGCGGACCGGCCCCGGCACGTTCTACGAGACGCTCGCCGCCTACAACGACCATCCGGTGCATCCGGCGGGCCGCGGTCGCGCGGGGCTGTCCATGGCCGATCTGAGCCGCTACGCGCCGGAGTTCGCGCCGTCGTTCCCGCTGCACTGGGCGGCGGTGCGGAATCCGGCGCTCGCGGGGTCGCTGCCGGGCTGGTGGCCGAGCCCCCCGGACGTCGGCCTGGACGCCCCCGCCGCCGGTGCGGCCCTGTTCCCCGTCCACCCGCTGGCCGTGCGGCAGGTGCGCGGGCACCCCGGCGCGGTCCTCGCCCCCGAGCCGTACCTCCAGGTCACACCCACCCTGTCGATGCGGACCGTGGCCGCCGCGCCGCTCGGGCACCTGAAGATGCCGCTGCCGACCAGCACCCTCGGGCTCCGCAACCGCCGCACGATCATGCCCGGCACCCTGCCGGACGGCGCGCTCGTCGAGCGCATCCTCCACCGCGTCCTCCGGCGGCGACCGGAACTCCCGGTGCTTCTCACCGACGAGCAGACCTACGGCCACGCGCAGGACCCCCTCCTCGGCTATCTCGTTCGACGTTTCCCGCCCGAGACAGCGCGCGCGCACATCGTCCCGATAGCGGCGCTGCTCGCGGATGCCCCGGACAAGGGCCAGGTGGTCGAACGCTGGGATGTCGAGGCCGTCTTCGACGCCTACCTGTCCGCACTGTTCTCATGGAACGTCACGCTGTTCCGCCATGGCATCGCGCTGGAGGCCCACCAGCAGAACGTCGCCCTCGTCCTGGACGACGCCCCGCCCCGCCTCCTCATCAAGGACAACGACGGCGCGCTCATCAACACGTCCCGGCTCCGCGAGCGTCTCCCGCCGTCCCCCGGCACGGACCCGCGCGACCTCATCGACCGCAGGATGACGACCGACGACGACGAGGCGCTCGCCCGCGTGTTCGTCACCATCACGCTGCACCTGTGCGCCGCCGCGCCCGCCCTCGGCCTGGCCGAGCGCGGCCTCCTGCCCTGGCGCACCGGCCGCGCGATGATCCGCGAGCGGCTGGACGAGGCCCTCGGGCCGGACGAGGCGTTCCTGCGCTCCCGCACGCTGGACGCGGACACCCTGCCGGGCAAGGCCATGGTCACCGCCGGAACCCTCGTCGACAAGGCGAGGACCGGCGCGGCCGACATCAACAAGCACTACGGCCCGCCAGGGCCGAACTACCTGCGGGACGCCACGTGCCCGTGACCCGGACCGCATCGACCGGCAACGCCCGACCACTCACCGACCAAGCCATCAACCTTGCCCAAGCCGTCATCCATGCCCGATCCCTTGACCACGCCCGACCCATCCACCACGCCACGGGGACCCGACGTGCTGCTGACAGAACCCGGCATCTGCGCCGACGACGCCACCTCGACCGCGCTGCTGAACTGCCTGATCCGGGAGGTCTGCGCACCCGAGCAGCAGGTATGGCCGGACGGCGCGCACCTGGTGGCCCGCCTGCCGCGCGCGGGCGTCGTGCTGCGCACCGGCCTGGCCCGTCCACCGGCCGGCCCCACGTACCGCCTGGCCCCGCCCTATGAGGAAAAGCGGGGGGACGAGTGGATCGCGGCCCCCTGGGACAGGCTGGCGAACCTCGTCGCCGGTGAGCTGGAACTGGCCACCGGCCGCGCGAACCCGGAGTTCCTCACCCAGGTGGACGACAGCCACAGCGCTATGGCCGCGATCCTCGCCGCGCGCTGCGGCCCCTTGGACGATCGCTACATCGACTCGGAGCAATCCCTGGTCGCCGGGCACCGTTTCCACCCCTCCCCGAAGTCACGCCAGGGTTCGCCGGACGACTGGCTTCAGTACGCCCCGGAGACCAGGAACCGCTTCCGTCCCCACTGGCTGGCCGTCCCCGAAGAGCTCATCGCCGAAGAGGGAACCCCGGAGGCGTTCGCGGACCTGGAGGCATACGGACCTCCACCCCCGCCCGGGCACGGGCTGCTCCCCGTCCATCCGTGGCAGTTCTCCCTGATGGCGGACAACCCCGTCCTACAGGAGGCCATGGCCAGGGGCCGGCTGCTCAGCCTTGGCCCGTCCGGTACCGAGGCGGTGCCCACGTCGTCCGTCCGCACGGTGTATCTGCCGGACGCGGACGTGTTCTGCAAGTTCAGCCTGGACGTGCGCATCACCAACTGTGTCCGCAAGAACGCCTGGTACGAGCTCGCCGGAGCGATGGCCCTCAACGACTTGCTGCCGCCCATCTTCAAGGAGCTGGACTCCACGTTCCTCGCTGAGCCCGCCTACCGCAGCACCACCCTCGCCGACCGCCGCCTGTTCGAGGGCTTGGGCGTGATCCTGCGCCAAGGCATCAAGGGCCTTCCCGGCACACCGCTCCTGGCCGGTGCACTGGCCGACCCGTACACCACGTTCCTCGCGGACATCCCTGCACTTTCGGCGCCCGACAGCGCCCAAGCCTGGTGGGACGCCTACGTTGCTCAGGTGGCTCCCCCGGTCCTGCGCGCCTACCTGGATCACGGCGTCGTCCTGGAGCCCCACCTCCAGAACGTGCTCATATGCGTGGACGCCGAGGGCATGCCCGTTCACGCGGCGTTCCGCGACCTGGAGGGCACGAAGCTGACCGCCGGCCGCTGGGACCTGGCCCATCTCCCGGCACGCGTGGCCGAAAGCCTCACCTACGCCCCCGACCGGGGCTGGAACCGCGTGATCTACTGCCTCGTCGTCAACCACCTGACCGAGATCGCCGCCGCGGTAGCGGACCTCCACCCGTCCCTGGAGCAGACGCTCTGGCGGACGGCGAGAAAGCACTTCGCCGACCACGACCACCACCCCCAGGTAAGGGCGCTTCTGGCCGGAGTTCCGCTGCCCGCCAAGGCGAATCTCCGGACCCGCTGGTCCCGCGCTGCCGACCGCGGCGCCGCCTACGTCCCCGTCCCCAACCCGCTCACCGCACCACGACCGCTATGAACGAACCGGCCGCCATGAACGAATACGCCGTCAATCTCGACAGCTACCCCGCCTACATCTACGACCTGGCCGGTTTGGAGGCACACGCCGCCGAAATCCGCGCTGCTCTGCCCGACACGGAGATCTTCTACGCCGCCAAGGCCAACCCGGACGCCGAGATCCTCCGGACGCTGGCTCCTCACGTGGACGGCATAGAAGTCTCATCCGGCGGTGAACTCACTCACGTCAGAGCAACTCTGCCCAACTCTCGCATCGCTTTCGGCGGCCCGGGAAAAACGACCGAGGAACTGGCCCTCGCCCACCACCTCAACGTCGACCGTATCCATGTCGAAAGCCCGCGAGAACTGTCGCGTCTCCCCGGGCCGGCCAGCGTCCTGCTACGCGCCAACCTGCCGCTCAAGACCCTGGACGCCGCCCTCACCATGAGCGGCCCCTTCGGCATGGACGAGCCCGGCCTCGACGAATGCGCCGGCCGCATCGCCGAAACACCTGGCATCGACCTCCGCGGCATCCACGTCCACCTCGCCTCCGGCCTGGACGCCCCGGCAATGCTCGACCTGGCCGCCCAGATAAGAGATTGGGCACTCCCTTGGCTTGAAGCCCACGGGGTGAACGACCCCGAACTCAACCTCGGCGGCGGAATGGCCGTCGACTACACCAGCCCCGACACCCGCTTCGACTGGGAAACCTACGGGAAAGGCCTTCCCGAAAGCCCGGCGCTACGCATCGAGCCGGGCCGCGCGCTAACGGCCTACCACGGCTGGTACGTCACCGACGTCCTCGATGTGAAAACAACCCGCGGCGAGACCTACGTGATCCTCCGGGGCGGCACCCACCACCTGAGGACCCCGGTGACAAAGGGCCACGACCAGCCCTTCAAGGTCCTCACCGCGAACGACCCAGAAAGCCGGGCCACCCTGGTGGGCCAACTCTGCACCCCCAAGGACGTCTTCGCCCGCGACGTCCTCGTCCCGCACCTGTCCCCCGGCGACGTCATCGCCTTCACCATGGCCGGTGCCTACGCCTGGAACATCTCCCATCACGACTTCCTCATGCACCCCAAACCGACCTTCCATTACCGGCGCTGAAGCAAGCCGAGGGCAGTGTCAGGTGCGGACCGTGCCGTTCCAGCGCCAGCTTGTGAGGCGCGGGTGCCCGGGCAGTTCCGCGCGGCCGGTGGACCAGAGGAGCGTCGGCCATGGGGCCGTGTCACGTGGGGCTTCCGGGAACAGCCGTCCGAGCACACGGGCGCACAGGCCGGCGGGCGGCTCCCAGGGCAGTCCGAGGCCCTCCGCCAGGTCATGGGTGTGGACGACGGTCTCCACGATGCCCATCGCGGCGAATCCCTCGGGATCCGAGGCACCGAACACGTGGTGGGCTCGCACGTCCGGCGGCGTGCAGCGCACCATCGCGACGAGGAGCCCGCCGCAAGCCTCCAGCACCTGCAGAAGCCCAGCGGGCCCCGCCTCACGGTCCGCGTGGACGGCGTTGGCGGGGCCACCGGGTCTCCGGCTCTCCCACACGAACGGCACCTCGCCGTCCATGGGCGGCGTTCTGGGCGCCAACTGGGCGGCGTAGGCGAAGAGGTCGTCGCTCAGATGCTCGACGGTCTCCCAGCAGTCCCATTCCAGCGATCCGGCCTTGGCGTCCCAGGCGTCCGGAGGAGCCTCGCTCAGGGCGGCGACGGCGATCCGGACGGCCAGGGCCAGATCGTCGGCGGTCACGGCATCGGCGGGAGGTGGCATGATCTCGACGCTAGCGGACGATCGCCGCCCGGCCGGATCCGGCCGGACGCGGCCGGAACCGAATGATCGTTTCGGCCATCGCATTCCCGCGGCCGGTCACCTGGCGCTGTGCCGTGCACTCTAGGCGAGGATCCCGTCGTGCTGCCCAAGTCGAACAGGTCACGCGCGCTGGCCGCCGGAGCCGTCCTCGTGGCGGTGGTCACGGTCTTCACACTCGTCAGGGCGTGCGGGTCCGGGGGCTCGGACATCGATCCGCTGCCGGACGGGGAGGAGCGGCCGGCCCTCGTCTCGTTCAGCGACAAGCCGATGTGGGACGAGCGGAAGCTCGGCATGGTGAGCGTCGCCGGGGTCGAGCTGCGCGGGGACGTCGCCATCGTCGCCGGCGACGCCGCTGACGGGGCCAGGCTGGCCGTGGTCGATGTCCGGACCGGACGAGCGCGTTGGGTCGCGGACGTCGGCTTCGCTCTGCGCAACGGCGGCGGCGCCCAGCCCCATGACGTCTTCGGGCTCCAGGGTGCGCAGATGACGGGCGTCACGGGCAAGCCTGTCGTGTACGGCGACGGGGACGACTGGACGGTTCTCGTCCAGTACTCGGAGGGTCCCCAGAGGGGCGAGACGGAGATCGGGGTGGCGGCGCTGTCCGGCAAGGACGGCGCCGTCCGCTGGAAGCACGCGCTCATCCGGCCCAGGCCGGGCGGTAAGGGCGACGACGACCGCGAGCAGAAGGTGAGGCTCCTCGCCGCGGACACGCGGGCCGTCCTCACCAGTCTGGAAGGGGAACGGGGCTCCGACCCGAAGACCATCGCACTGGATCCGGCGACCGGCGGGAAACTGTGGGAGAACACGGACGGCTGGGCCTACCGGTTCAGCGGCGGCCTGCTGCTCGGCGAGACGAGCGGCGAGCAGGCCCCGTCGTGGCCGAGGGGAAGGGAACGCGAAGGCGCCCACGTCTTCGCGCTGGATGTGAAGACGGGCAAGAAGCGGTGGGATCTGAGCGGGGCGTTCGAGAGTTCCCACCTGGACGCGGTGGCCGGCGGGACGGCCGTCGTCCAAGTGGTGGAGCGGGAACCGGACGAGATGCTCGGGGACCGGCGGACGGTGCTGCTCGACGCCGCCACGGGCCGCGAGACCGGCTCGGGCGGCGCGGCGCGCGACGATGAGTTCCGGGGCTGCGGCGATGACGGCCGCACGCTGATCGCGTGCGAGGGGCCCGACGGGCGGCTGATGACGATCCGTCCCGGCACCGGGCAGGAGCCGTTCATCACGAGGAAGCCCCCGTTCGACGGGGAGTCGAGGATTCACGTCCACCTGGTCCGGCAGGACCGGATCTTCGTCCGCACGTCCCCCGCCGCGGGCCGTCCCGTCCGGCACGCCGTGGTCGACCGGGCGGCGAACCGGGCCGGCCCGGCACCGCATGGTGCGGCCGGCGCGGCATCGGAGACGGCCATCGCGTTCCGGGTGGATCGGAAGGGATCGTCGCCCGCGCCGGAAGGGCTCGTCGTGCACGCCGCGGCCGTCGGCGCGCAATCGCCCGAACCGGGCGGGCCGGGAAAGCCGGCGCTCGCGCCGCCCCGCATCGACGCGGCGCCGCTGTGGACCGCCGCGGCCGGTGAGACCCCCGCCCCGCCGCAGGCCCGGGACACCGGTCTCCGCGCGATCAGGGGCATCGACCTCGTCGGCGACGCGATCGTCTACACCGGCCGGGGCCGGGACGACCAGGATCCCGGCAAGCTGGTCGTCGCCGATGCGATGACCGGCGCGGAACGCTGGTCCGTCCGCGAGGACGCATCGCTCGGCGGCGGCGCCGAAGCGGCGTTCGTCACCGACTTCCACACCGTGCACGCGGGTGGCGAACCGCTGCTGCTCATCCGCTACACCGGGCCCGGGGGCGAGCAGGGCTTCGCCGCGCTGTCCCTCAGGGACGGTGCAGTCCGATGGAAGAAGCGGGTACCGGCAGGGGACGGCACGGTGTTGCTTGAGGCGGCCGACGCCGAGGTGATCGTCGTCGAGGTCACGAAGTCCGACGACCTCAAGGATGTGCGGGACGAGACCATCGTGTACGCGGCGGGATCACGGCGGGAACTCTGGCGTGAGCGGGGGGTGGAGCCCGTCGGCGCCGGCGGCGGCGTCGTCCTGGTGTCCAGGCACGGTCCCGGCGAGCCCGGAGACCGGAGGCTGCTCGACCTCATCGCGTACGGCGCGGCGGATGGGAAGCGGCGATGGCGGCTCGGCGACCGGTACCGGGAGCCGGAACTGCTGCCGCAGGACGCGGGCGGCGGGACGATCGTCGTCGGAACGGCGGACGGCGCGGTCGTCCTCGACCGGGACACCGGCCGCGAGCTGGCGAAGATCCATACGCCTCTCGACCGGTGCGACGGGGACGGCGACGCGCTCATCGTCTGCGAGACGGGACCGGACGCCGCGGGACGCGACCGGGGCGGCCGCGCGATGACGATCCAGACCCGCGACGGCGTCACGAAGATCCACGACCTGCTGGAGACGGGGACGCTCACCCGGTACACGGCGACCGGCAACTGGTTCATCGCCGTCCGGCCGGCCACGAGGTCCGGGGCGCGGGAGACCCCCGAGCGGTTCCTGCTGTTCGACGGGGAAGGCCGGCGGATCTCCGGCGACCTGCCCGGCGTTCCGACGGAGATCGGCGGCGGTCTCGCGATCCTGACGCCGTCCAGGGTCCACCACGGCATCAGCGGTGACGAGGTGTCGAACTTCGCCGTCCACCGCGTCCGAAGTTGAGGTCCGGCGGCCCGGAATGTCGGTGGCCGCTGGAAGGCTGTGCCGTACCTGACCAGCCCGGTCGGGGTCGTGGTCGTCCGTGCCGAGGTGCTGGAGGTCAATTGGACGCGGGCAATGTGGACGCGGGCGATGCCGCGTGGGAGCGGCGGAGTGCGGTGCGGGTCGTGCCGCCCGTCCAGCCGCGCAAGCTGGCGAAGGTCCCCTTCGTCGAGATGGCGGACGGGAGGTTGCAGGGCGTGGTGTCGAGCGGTTCGGACATCGCGCGGGTGTACGTGTCGTCGATCGCGTCCGGTACCCACGGCTTCAGCTGCAGTACCAACAACAACCGGCCGTGCGGCGGGCTGTCGGGGTCGTACCCGTGCAAGCACTTGCAGGCGCTCCTCCAGGAGGCCGTCGTGCAGTACGGGGTCGAGCGGGTCGCCCGGTACCTGAAGGCCGAGGTGGACGAGGGCGGAGACCTCCTGACCGCCCTGGACGGGCGGAAGGAGCAGGCGCCGGCGGCCGTGGTGTTCAGCCGCTTCCTCCGGCATCTGGCCTACCTGGAGTTGCCGGCGGCGACGGCGCCGCTGGTGGAGATGCAGTGGTTCCCGGCCACGGGGGCGGTGCGCTGATGCTCGGGATGCAGCTCGGTGAGCTGGTCGGCGGAACGCCGCCTGGGGTGGACGAGGCGCTCGACATCGTCGCGGGGTTCGACGAGGCGCTCGCGCACGGGTTCGGGCGGCTCGGCGAGGAGCAGGGCGCGTCGCTGACCGCGCTCGCCGGGGCGCTGGCCGGGTCTCCCCTGGGCGGCCCGGTCGCGGAGGCGGTCGAGAAGGTCGCCGCCGGGTCCGTCGCGGAGACGCACCTGGTGACGCTGGCGGGGGCGCGCACCGCCCTGTTCGGCGCCGTCCACGACGCTCTCGCCGGACGTCTCGACGCGGCGCTCGGACGGTCCCGGAACGCGTGGGAGGACGCAGGACCGGGAGCAGCCGGGGCGGACAACCTGCTCAGCGGAGCCCGGTCGTGGCTCGCCGAGGTGGCCATCGCGGGCTGGCGCGGCGTCGACCACGACCTGGTGTCGGCGTCCGACCAGACGGTCGAGGCGGTGCTGGCCGAGCCGCGGCTACGGGGCCTGGGTGTCCTGCTGGACGGCCTGGCGGCCGAGCTGCGGGCGTCGTGTCCGGTGGCGACGATGGAGCGGCTCCCGGCGCGGCGCTGGGGCGACCTGTGGGCGCGCGGGATGCTGCTGTCCCATCCGGGCACGCCGGGGCAGGCGGCCGAGACCGTGTCGGGGCGGCTGCTCGTCCTGGGTGTGGACGTCCATGAGCACGCGACGGCCGTCCAGGTGCAGGTCCACGCCCTGCTGGAGTCCGCGGGCGGGCAGACCCGGATGGTGCGGGCCAGTGTCGGCGCGGCCAAGGTCGACACCATCGTCGGGCCGGCCGTGTGGCGGCTGCTCGGCGATCATCCCGTCCTGCTCGGCGCGCTGGCCGAACGGCGGACCCTGGACGTCCAGGACCTCTCCCTCATCGGCGGAGACCTCGTGTGGGACGACGGCCGCGCCAAGGCCGGTGACTCCGCCGACCCGTTCGCCGCGGCCCGCGTCCAGCTCGGCGAGGCACTCGCTCCGGCGACCCCACCGCTGGACCGTCATCCCGTGCGGATCGCCGAGCCCGTCCTGCTGGAGGGCTACGCGGTCAGCGGAACGGCGCTCGAACTCGACGGACAGACCTTGGAGATCGACCTGGAACGGCTCCCGGCGAGCGGCCCGCTCACTCCCAAGATCGTCGCCGCGTCGTCGGCGTGCATCGGGCTCGTCCGGTGGGACGGCCGGTGGACGGTGCAGCCCCTCGCCGTCCAGGCGACGGTCAAGAAGAAGCCCGTCGAGGCGCACAACGGCGACTGGTCGCTCGGCCCCACCGACCCCAAGGTCGTGAAGGCGGAGGCACGGGCGGGCGACGCCGTGGCGGTGCTGCGCGAGCGGGCGGGACGGTTGCTTCGCAGATGACCACCCAGGACTCACAGAACACGCGGGACCCACAGAACATCCAGGACCCACGGAACATGCGGGAGGCCGGCGTCCAGGGTGCCGAGGCGAACAGGCGGCAGGTCCTCTACTGGCGGCTGCTGGCGCGCGTGTTCGACCCGGAGGAGCACCCGTCGCTGGAGCAGGCGAGCGTCGCGATCGTCGACGACCTGGACCTCCCGCCCGCGCTACTGGACCCGGGCGTATCGGTCGACAACCTCGTCCAGCGCTTCCCAGCCCTGGCCACCGAGTTCGAGGCCCTGCCGGACCCCGGCGGCCCCGCCACGGGCAGTACCGCCGAAGGCGGCACCACCAGTGGCACGGCGGACGGCGGCACGGCGGACGGTGACACGGCGGACGGTGCCGCATCGGAGCAGGTGCGGCGGGCGGCGCTGATCTCGAAGCTGCTGCTCAACACCTTCCAGACCGGGAGTGGCGGTGTCACCGCGAGCCGGCTCGGAGCGTGGCAGAAGGACGCCGGATGGTTGAAGACGGCGCTCGGTGAAGAGGGCGCGGGCGAGGTGAAGGGCGTCCTGTCGGAGCTGGAAGGCGATCTCGTCGGCCGGATGCGGCTCAGGGAGGTGCTGGCCGATCCGAAGCTGGCGAGCCGGCTGACGCCGAGCATGTCGCTGATCGAGCAGTTGCTGCGGGACAAGGCGAACCTGTCGGGGGTGGCGCTCGCCAACGCGAAGTCGCTGATCCGCCGGTACGTCGACGAGGTCGCGGAGGTGCTGCGGACGCAGGTGCAGCAGACGAGCGCGGGCGCCGTCGACCGTTCGGTGCCGCCGAAGCGGGTGTTCCGCAACCTCGACCTCGACCGGACGATCTGGAAGAACCTCACGAACTGGAGCCCCGAGGACGAGCGGCTCTACGTGGACAAGCTCTTCTACCGGCACACCGCCAAGCGCACGACCCCGGCGAAGCTGATCGTCGTCGTGGACCAGTCGGGGTCGATGGTCGACTCGATGGTGAACTGCACGATCCTCGCGTCGATCTTCGCGGGGCTGCCGAAGGTGGACGTCCATCTGATCGCCTTCGACACGCGGGCGATCGACCTGACGCCGTGGGTGAACGACCCGTTCGAGGTGCTGCTGCGGACGAACCTCGGCGGCGGCAACGACGGCCCGGTCGCGATGGAGATGGCCCGGCCCAAGATCACCGATCCGCGCAACACGGTGCTGGTGTGGATCAGCGACTTCTACGAGTTCGGCCGTTCGCAGGCGCTGTACGACGGCATCGAGGCGGTGCACAGGTCCGGGGTGAAGTTCATCCCCGTCGGGTCGGTGAACAGCTCCGGGACGCAGATCGTCGAGCCGTGGTTCCGGCAGCGCTTCAAGAACCTCGGGACCCCCGTCATCTCCGGCAAGATCCAGAAGCTCGTGTTCGAGCTGAAGAACTTCCTCGGATAGCACTCCCCCGGAAACCCCATGGACCACGCTGCGGCCCGTGCCGGCCGCATGCTGAAAGGCAGGCGACGATGACCGACGAGAAGCTCCGGGCCCCGGCCGAGGTGAAGTACGCCGAGGAGCTGGACTGGCTGGAGTCGATCGACGACGGGCCCAAGCCGTTCGCGTGGCGGCTCAGCCCGAAGATGGTGCGGCTGTTCGTGCTCGGGTCGAGGCGGTCGGACGGCCTGGAGCGGGAGATCCCGCAGAAGTGGTTCGGCGACCGCAGTTTCGTCGAGCGCAGCATCGTGACGCTGGCGTCCGACCGGGGGTTGTTGCTGATAGGCGACCCGGGCACCGGGAAGAGCTGGCTGGCCGAGCTGCTGTCCGCGGCGATCTGCCGGAACTCGACGCTGGTCGTGCAGGGCACGGCGGGCACCACCGAGGACCACATCAAGTACTCGTGGAACGTCTCCATGGTGATCGCCAAGGGGCAGTCCCGGGACTCGATGATCCCCTCGCCGATCATGACGGCGATGGAGCGGGGGGTGATCGGACGGTTCGAGGAGCTGACCCGGTCGACCAGCGACGTGCAGGACGCGCTGATCTCCATCCTGTCGGAGAAGTACGTGTCGATCCCGGAGCTGGACGACGACAACATCGTGTTCGCCGAGCCCGGATTCTCGATCATCGCGACGGCCAACAGCCGGGACCGCGGCGTCAACGACCTGTCGTCGGCGCTGAAGCGGCGGTTCAACTTCGTCCGCATCCCGGTGGTGACGAACAAGCGCAGCGAGGCGGAGATCGTCCGGTTCCGGACGTCGGAGCTGCTGCGCCGGCACGAGATCGACCTGGATCTGCCGCCGACGCTGCTGGACGTCCTGCTGCAGAGCTTCGCCGACCTGCGCGCCGCCGCCGCGTCCGCCACGAGCGACGACGAGAAGCTCGAGTCGGCGCTGTCGACCGCGGAGCAGATCGGCGTTCTGGAGGACGCCATCCTGCACAGCCAGTTCTTCGGCGACCGGACGCTTCGGGCGGAGACTCTGGGCAGCTCGCTCGTCGGTTCGCTTGCGCGCCGCACCCCCGAGGACCTCGCCATCCTGAACAAGTTCTGGCACGGCGTCATCGAGCCGCGCAGCAAGAAGGACGGGGAGGACGGGCCATGGCAGGGCTTTCTGGAGGGCGGCCGCGACGCGATCTCGACCCTGTCGTGAGCGGCCCGACCGCGACCGCGGGTGTCTTCGGGGAGCTTCGGGAGCAGCTGACGGGCGCCGCGCACGAGTTCGGCGGGGACGCGGTGTCGGGGATCCTCTCGGGGCTGGTGGACGACGTCGACCGGGCGCTGCGGGAGGAGCTGGAGATCTTCCCCGTGTGCCACCACTCTCCGGCGTCGGCGCTGGCGATGGCGCGGCGGCTGCACGACAAGCGGCCGTCGGTCATCTACCTGGAGTTGTGCGAGGACCTCGCGCCGCTGCTCGGCGAGCTGCGGAACTGCCGGCTGCCGGTGGCGCTGCAGGCGTTCGCCAGCGAGCTGGACGGCTTCCCGGCCGCGTGGGCGCCGCTCAGCGTCGTCGCGCCGATCACCGAGGCGTCGGCGGAGTACCAGGCCATCTCCTACGCGCTGGACACGCCGGGGGTCGAGCTGGTCCTCGTCGACCGCTCCACCGACCACGTCTTCCAGTGGAACCCGCGCGAGGAGACCGCGGACGACCCGGAGACCTCAGGGAACGAGGTGGAGGAAGACGGGGCGTTGCACGGCGACTCCGTGGGCGTCGAGATCGGTGATCTCCGTCCCCGGTTCGCCGAGCTGGAGGCGCATCTGCTGCATCACGGGAAGGTGCGGCACTGGTCGGAATGGTGGGACCAGTACGTCGAGCAGCCCCTCACCGGCGCCGGCTATGACACCTACCGGCAGGTCATGGTGCTGATCGGCGGCCTGTTCCGGCGGCTGCGGCCGGAGGGCGACGTGCGGCGGGAGCTGGACGAGAACCGTGAACGGTACATGTGGACGCGGATGCGCGAGCATCTGGCCGCGACCGGGACCGACCCGTCCGAGTGCCTGTACGTGTGCGGGGCGTTCCACGCTGCCAGCCGCGTCGAGCAGTTCGGGCTGGCGTCGGACGCGGAGCCTCTCGACATCACGCCCCGCACGTCCACGCGCTGGCAGTACGGGCTGATCCCGTCCAGCCATTCGGCCATCGAGGCGCAGTTCGGGCTGGCGTCCGGTTCGGTGTCGATCGCGGCGGCGACCTGGGCGAAGGCCGTCAAGCGGAGCGGTGTGAAGCCGTTCCGGCTGGAGGGCCAGAGAGGCGCCGCGAAACCGTCCAAGCGCCCGGCGAAGGGCCCGGTCGAGGGCCCGGAAAAGGGCAAGGCGGCCGGTCCCGGCGGGGACCCGCCGGTCGCGGACCGGCTCTCGGGGTTCCTGGCGAGCCCGCCCGCGCTGGACGACCTGGACGAGGCGGAGCTGCTCGGCTGGTGCGTCGACATCGTCCGGCTGGCGCGCCGCAACGGGTACATGGCGAGCACCGCCGACGCCATCGCGGTGTTCGAGACGTCCGTCCTCCTCGCGGGGATGCGGGGGCGGGCGCGCCCGACGCCGTACGACTTCCAGGACGCCGCGATCACGTGCATCGAGAAGGACGCGGTGCCGGGGCGCCGCGACGTGCGGCGGCTGTGCGAGATCCTCCTCGGCGGCGACCGGATCGGGCAGGTCGGCTACGAGTCGCTGCCGCCGCTGGCCCGCGACGTCCTGGACCGGCTGGAGCCGCTGGGCCTCGATCTGGAGAAGCGCACGATCCAGCGGGCGCTGCTCGACCTGAACGCGAGCCCGGAGCTGGTGCCGTGCTCGGAGCTGCTGTGGGTGCTGCGGCGGCTGCTGCCCGACGACGCGGTCAGGCCGATCATGGGTTCGCGGGAGCTGGGCGAGCGGTCGATCCAGGAGAGCTGGGACCTGGCGATCGGCAGAAACCAGCGGGCGCTGGTCGAGCTGGGGTACGAGGGCGTCACGGTCGAGCAGGTCCTGGAGCAGCGGCTCCGCCGGGCGGTGCACGATCCGAAGGCCACCGCCGCCGTCGCGCTGCGGGCGGTCGAGGACGCCGTCCTCTACCTGGGCGGGCACCGGATCGCCGGCGAGCTGGGCGCGCGGGCGGTGGAGCTGCTGGCCGCCGAGCGAACCGTGGACGACGCGCCCGAGGTCCTGCGGCGGATACGGCGGCTGCTCGCGCACTACCGGGCGACGGAGCCTGAACTGCCGGGATGGTGCCAGTCGTTCGTCACGGCCGGCTACGCGCATTACTGCACGCTGCTCCCGACCGCGTTCGTGGACGAGGACACCGGCGTCCGGCAGGTCGCGGCGATGCTCGGGTTCCTGTTCGGGATGGAGAGCCTGGCCCTGTCGCTGGGCTGCGACCACGCGCAGCTCGAACTGGCCGTCCGGCAGTCGCATCCGGAGGCGCCGGCGAAGGTGGCGCTGCTGTGGGCGGCGAAGTCGCAGCTCGGCCTGATGCCGCTCGCGGAGCTGCGGGAGCGGTGCGACGAGCTGCTCGCCAACCCGCTGGTCGTCCCGTCGTTCCCGCATTACATGAGCGGCTTCGTCCAGGCGCTGGAACCGGCGCCGACGCTGGCGCCGCTGGTGGTGGAGGTGATGTCGAAGGCGTTCGGGCGGTTGCCCGACGAGGTGCTGCTGCCGTGGCTGCCGCAGCTGATCACGACGTTGCGCAAGCATGCGCGGGAGCTGGTGCCGGTGCTCGTCCGGGAGGCGGCCCGGACGTTCCCGGCGACGCTGGACGGTGTGGATTCCTGGGTGCCGCCCTGGGAGAGGTCCGCTCCGCCGGCCGCGCACGCGGCATCGGCGCCCGCCGGGTCAGGCCCCGTCCCGGCCCTGATGGCCGGAAACCCGGCCGCGTGCGACGCGGTGGCGACGCTGCTGGGTCATCCAGCCGAGTGGGCGGCGACCGCGAGCGGTGCAGACGAGGAGGTGAACGCGCTGGTGGGACGGCATCCCGACGGCCCGGCCGCGGTCGCTGCGCTCCTCACCGCCTGAATCGGGGACAGGAACGGCCGGATCCGGCCGCGACCCGGATGAGACCGAAAGCGAACCAAATTCTAGATTCGGTCATCTCAGTCGGTGCGGCTGGTCGATGCCCCCGCGCGCCCACGGGCATGCGGCATGCGTTCGGTCACCGCCCGCGAACAGTGCTCCCACGGGTGAGGTGCCGAATTGCAGCGACCGAGATTGAAGCGACCGACCCTGCGGCTGTCGGGTGTGCGGCTGCCGGCGTCGAACAGGTCACGCGCGTTGACCGCGGGGGCCGTCCTCGTGGCGGTGGTGCTGGTCCTCGGGATCGTCAAAGCATGGGGCGGCACGGACGTCGAGCCGCTTCCGGACGGGGAGAAGCAGCCGGAGGCGGTCTCGTTCAGCGGCAAGCCGATGTGGAACGAGCGGAAGCTCGGCATGAAGAGGGTCTCCGGCGTCGAGTTCCGCGGTGACATCGCCATCGTCGCCGGGGACGTCGATTCCGGTTCCCGCCTCGCCGCGGTCGACGCCCGGACCGGGAAGCCGCGCTGGGTCGTCGACGGTGGTTCCTCGCTGCGCGGCGGTGACGGCACCACGGCCTATCGAGGCTTCAGCCACAACGCGCAGTACATGCGCGGCGTCACGGGCAAGCCGGTGGTGTACGGCGACGGAGACGGCTGGACTGTTCTCCTCCAGTACGCGAAGGGCGACCGGGGCCGTGAGACCGAGTTCGGGGTGGCGGCGCTTTCCGGTGAGGACGGCACCGTCCGCTGGGAGCAACCCATCATCCGGCCCCGGTCCGGCGACCAGGGCGACGACGACCGCGACCAGAGGGTGAGGCTGCTGGGGGCGGACACCCGGGTCGCCCTCGCCAGCGTGGAGGGTGAACGGGGCGCCGACCCGAAGACCGTCGCCATGGACGCGGCGACCGGCCGGAAGCTCTGGGAGAGCGACGCGGGCTGGGCCTACCGGTTCGCCGGCGGCGTGGTGCTGGGCGAGACGCTCGGGGAGCGCGCTCCCTCGCAGGTGGCGTCGCTGTGGGGGGAGCAGCGCAAGGGCACCGACGTCTTCGCGCTGGACGTGCGGACCGGCCAGAAGCGGTGGGATCTGAGCGAGGCGTTCGACAGCTCCCATCTGACGGCGGTGGCCGGTGACACGGCCGTCGTCAACGTGGAGACGAAGAATCCGGAGAGGCCGTACCCCCGCCGCAATGCGGTGGTCATCGACACAGCGACCGGTCGCCCCGGGGCGAAGCTCCGCCCCCTCTACGGATGCGAGGACGACGGCCGGACCCTGATCGCGTGCCCCGGCTCCGATGGACTGCTGGTGACGATCCGGTCCGGGTCCGGCGGAGAGGCGTTCACCACGATGAAGCCCGTCTTCGACGAGGACACGACGCCCTGGCCCCGTCTGGTCCGGCAGGACAGGATCTTCATCGAGGGAAAGTCAACCCAGGACGCTCCGGTGCGGCGGGCCGTGTTCGACCGGGCGGGGAACCGGCTGGGCCCGACGCCGGCCGGTGAGATCACCGAGGTGTCGGAGCACGCCGCGGCGTTCCGGCCCGAAGCCGCGCCGGACTCCGAGAACGGTCTCGCCGTGCACGCGGCGGCCGTCGGCGCCAAGCCCGCCGAGCCGAGCGGGCCGGGCGCACCGGCGGTGAAGGCGCCCCGGATCGACGCCGCCCCGCTGTGGACGGCCGGCGCCGGCGACGCGCCGCCAGCCGACCAGGCCGTCAAGGACACCGGTCTCCAGTCGCTGGAGACCATCGACCTCGTCGGCGACGCGGTCGTGTACACCGGCCGGGCCCGCGAGAGGGACGACGGCGAGAAGCTGGTGGTCGCCGACGCCGCGACCGGCGAGGAACGCTGGTCGCTGCGTTCGGGAGCGTCGCTCGGCGATGGCGCCGAGGCGGGCTTCATCCGCGTGCCCCGCATCGTGGACGCGGATGAGGGGCGGCTGGTCCTCGTCCGCTACTCGGGGCCCGGGGACACCGACGGCATCGCGGCGCTCGCCCTCAAGGACGGCGCCGTCCGGTGGAAGCAGCGGACGTCGAGCGGAGACGCCCACACGATCCTGGAAGCGGCCGACGGCAAGACCTTCGCGGTGACGGTGTCGAACTACCGCGCAGACCGGGACGAGACGGTCGTGTACTCGACCGCGACGCGAAAGGAGCTGTGGCGCAAGAGCGGCGTGGAGCCCGAGGGCGTCGGCGGCGAACTCGTCCTCACCGCCGAGTACGACGACGACCGGCCGCGGAACGGGGTCGACGTCATCGCCTACGGCACGTCGGACGGCAAGCGGCGGTGGCGGCTCGGCGACCGGTACCCCGAACCGAAACTGCTGCACGACGAGGGCGGCAAGACGGTCGTCGTCGGCACGGCGGACGGCGGGGCCGTCCTCGACCGGGCCACCGGCCGCGAGCTGGCCAGGACCGACGCGCCGCTCACCCGGTGCGACGGCGACGACGACACGTTGATCGTCTGCCACGCCGGGGCGGCCGGCGATGGGCCGACCGATCCGGGCAGCCGCGCGGTGACGATCCAGACCCGCGGCGGCGCCACGAAGGTCAACGACCTGCTGGAGACGGGATTCCTCACCCGGTACGGGGCCATCGGGAACTGGTTCACGGCGATCAGGCCGGCCACCCGGTCGGGGGCGGGCAGGACCCCGGAGCAGTTCCTGCTGCTCGACGGTGAGGGCAGGCAGATCTCCAAGGACCTGCCGGGCAGGCCGCGGGGCATCGCCGGCGGCTTCGCCGTCGTGACCCCGTCCAAGATCGCCGTCGGTCTCGGCATCAACGGGGCCCCGAGCTTCACCGTCCACCGCGTCCAGGACTGAGCCGCGGCGCGCCGACCCGACAGGGACGCGGATCCGAGCCGGCCGCGACGTCCTGTATCGGGTCGGCGGCGGGTGGTGAGGGTTCGCAGGGTGGGGCGGGGGCCTTGCATGCGCGCAAGCGTCGGTGACTGGGACATGCGCGCCGCGTAAGAGTGTGTGTTGTCTCACTTCCACTCCGAATTCGACCAGGCCGAACACATGTTCGCTTACAGCCCGACACGGAGACGTGAAACCAACACCGCCATGAACCCATCAGACGCGTGGTCGGGAACGCCCGTACTCGTCCCGGCACCCGCTCCCTCGCTGGAACTCGGAACCCCGTCCGCCTGGAACAACGGCAAGTCGGCCGGACGCCTCATCGGCGAGATCGACCTCGCCGCGACCCCGGCCGCCGTGCGGCTCGCCAGGTCCTATGTCAGGGAACTCGTGGGGCAGCACTTCGGCGCCGACCGGTCCGAGCTCGGCGACCTGGAACTGCTGACCAGCGAAGCCGTGACGAACTCCGTGCTGCACGCCCGGCCGCGCCGGGACGGGAACATCACGCTGTCGGTCCTGCACATCGACCGCTACGTCCGGGTCGAGGTCACCGACGGCGGCCCCGCGCCCGGACAGCCCCCGGAGACGGAGGACCCGCTGCCCGTCCACGGGCGCGGGCTCGCCCTGATGAGGGCTCTCGCCACCGACTTCGGCACCGGCCGGGGCAGGAACCGGACGGCCACCTTCTGGTTCGGGGTGGGCGTCAGGGAAGGATGGCGGCTGCCGTGACACCGGCGCCGGCACCGCGCGGGTGCCCGAACGCGGGACGGCTCGTCCAGGCGAACAGGGGCTTCCTGGACCACGCCACCACCCCGCCGGCCGGCGACGCCGGTTTCCGGCGGCTCGCCGGCACCGGCCGCGGGTTCCCCGTGCCCGGCGGCACCGGGCGCACGCCGGGACGCGAACCGGGGTGACGGCCCGCCATGCGAACCGCTCTCACGCCCTCCGCGGCGCCGCCCGCGACGCCCGGCCCCCGTGGTGGGCTCGGCCCCCGTGGTGACGGTACGGACACTTTCGTAAATCACCGGCGCCCGTTCCGCGGCGCTTCGCTACGATCGAGGCGTCAGCGGATGCCAGATCTAGGGCGAGTGATGGCAGCGGACGGCGAGCCGAAGTCTCTTTCCGAGATCACCAAGGACATGGGGCTCAACATGTCCGACGTGGCCGCCTTCTCCGGGCTCGACGAGAGCACGATTTTCCGGCTGTGGGACAACACCGAATGGCTCGACCGGGTCAGCGGGCGGTCCCTGCAGTGCCTCATGTCGTCCGTCCCGGGAATCGCCGAGTACTCGATGGCGCACGCCGTCCGGAAAAGGCGCGACGTGCTCGTCAGCGACCTGCACGGCGAAGGCCTCGCGGTCGACCTGAGCGCCTTCGAGTCCTCCGACGTCACGCAGCAGCACCTGCTGAACGCCCTTGAAGCGGCCCTGCACATCGTGCGCGGCGAGGCGACGCAGAAGACCTCGTCCTTCATCGCCCGGTTCTGGGGACGCGAGCAGGACCGCGCGCTCGAGACGCTCTACTCCCCCGAGGCGGGCAACGGCCTTCTCAGCGATCCGCAGGCGCTGTTCGACTCGTCGATCGAGCTGGCTCCCCGGCTGAACCGCAAGACGTACTCGTTCCATTCGATCCTGGCGCTCAACATCCTCACGCACCAGGTCAGCAAGGTGACGGGGGCGCTGGAGGCCGACCTCGGCTTCGAGGTCCCCGGACGCCAGGCCGCGTTCATGATGCGCGGCGTCGTCATGGGCTCCCTCATCGGCTCCAACGACATCGAGCTCGCGGAAAGGTACCGCAAGGAACTGGACGCGACGCCCGTGTACGCGGCGTTGGAGGAATGGTCGTTCCCGACCTACACCAGAGACGGCCGTATCAGCAGCGACTTCACATTGCCGAGCTCCCTGTCGCTGCGCAATACGGCCACGGAGGTGCTGCGCGAGATCGCGGAGTACAACGACGCCTACCTGTACTACCTGGTGTCGACGTACATTCCGCTGGCACTGAAACGCGATCCCGCGTTCGGGGGCAAGATCACCGAGCTGATCCGGGCGATCGAGCTGCGCGGGGCCGGCTGCCAGGACAAGAGGATCAGACAGACCTGCAACATGCTGGTCCGGCGGCTCAAGGGCGTCGCCTGAACCAGGCACGGAGAATGGGGAGCCGGTGGAGGACACGGCGCAAGCCATCGCGAATCTGACGCGGGAGAGATGGGAGGCCAACGCACAGTACTGGGTCAAGGTCATCAGGGAGCATCGCGACCGGTACCGGACGGAACTCACCGACCGCGCCGTCCTCGACGCCATCGGCCCCTGCGAGGGGCAGCGCGTCCTCGACGCGGGCTGCGGCGAGGGGTATCTCGCCCGCACGCTCGCCTCCCAGGGGGCGGACGTCACCGGCGTCGACGTCTCCCAGGGGCTGATCGACGCGGCCTCCGCCCACCCTTCGCCGGACGGCGCGCCCACGTTCACGCGCGCCGGCGTCGAGGACCTGCCGTTCGGGGACGACACGTTCGACCTGATCGTCTGCAACCACCTGTTCAGCCACCTGCAGGACCCGACCGGCGCGTTCGGCGAGTTCTCACGTGTCCTGATAAGCGGCGGCCGGGTGGTCCTGCTGACCCTGCACCCATGCTTCTACGTGGAGAACTCCGAGCACGGCGCGATGAACAGCGTCCCCGCGCCGCAGTACTTCGCGTCGCGCGGGATCGACCAGCGGTTCCTGGTGGACGGCCTCGAATCCCCTTCGATGATCACGTCCTGGCTCCGCCCGCTGGAGTTCTACGCTGGAACGCTCCGCGACTCCGGATTCGTCATCGCGGACCTGCGCGAGCCGCACCCGACGCAGGAGCAGATGCGGGACGACCCGTGGTGGCGCAAGGGCTTCCCGACCGCGCTGTTCATGCTCCTGATCGCGGAGCGCCGCTGAGCGGCCCGCCGGCGGGGGTGCCTTAGGGTCGTCCGCATGGACCCCGTGTCACCGGAGAGCGTGTCACCGGAGAGCGTGCCGCCGGACCTGGCCGGGCATCCGGACAGGCTCCGGTGGAACGCCAAGTACGGGGACGCTCCGGGGCTGTCGCCCGTCCACCCGCTGGCGAGGCGGGCGCTGGCCGAGGGGCTGCCGGACGGCGGGGTGCTCGACCTCGCGTCCGGTCCGTCCGGCAGCGCGCTGCTCGCCGCCGCGGCCGGGCGGGCGGTCACCGCGGTGGACGTCTCCGAGGTCGCCCTCGGACGGCTCGGCGCGGAGGCGCGGCGGCGCGGCCTCGACCGGCTGATCACGCTCGTCCAGGCCGATCTCGGCGGCTGGCGGCCGAGCCCGCCCGGATACGCGCTCGTGCTGTGCACCGGGTTCTGGGACCGTGCCGTGTTCGGCCGGGCGGCCGGGGCCGTCCTGCCGGGCGGGCTGCTGGCGTGGGAGGCGTTCACCGAGGACGCCCGCCGCGACCGGCCCCACCTGCCCGCCGAATGGTGCCTCGGCCCCGGAGAACCCGCCTCGCTGCTGCCAAGCGCCCACACCGTCCTCCAGCAAGCCGACACCCCGGCCACCGGGAAGCGCGCCTTGCTCGCACGCCGCTCCGCCTGACCCGCGCGGGCCTAATCGAGATCCACGACGACGGGGGCGTGATCGGACGGGCCCTTGCCCTTCCGGGCCTCCCGGTCGACGTAGGCGGAACGGACACGTCCGGCGACGGCCTCGCTGGCGTAGAAGAGGTCGATGCGCATGCCCATGTTCTTGTGGAACATCCCGGCCCGGTAGTCCCAGTACGTGTAGGGGAAGGGTCCCTTCATCGGCGTCGGGATCACGTCGTGGAGGCCGAGATCCCGGAGTTCGGCGAGCGCCTGGCGTTCGGCCGGCGTCACGTGGGTCGAGTCGACGAAGACGGCCGGGTCCCAGACGTCCTCGTCCGTGGGAGCGACGTTGTAGTCGCCACAGGCCACCAGCGGCGTCCCCCCGGCCAGTTCGGCCTCCAGCGCCTCGCGGAGCGCCGCGAACCAGCCGAGCTTGTAGACGTAGTGGGCGGAGTCGGGCGTCCGGCCGTTCGGCGCGTACAGGGACCAGACCCGCACCCCGCCGCACGTCGCGCCGATCGCGCGGGCCTCGGGCGCCGGCAGGACGGGCTCGGCCGGCTTCGTCTGCCCCGCCGCCTCCCCCTCGTACACCGGCTCCCCGGGGAAGCCGTTGGAGACGTCCTCGATGCCGACCCTGGACAGGACGGCGACTCCGTTCCAGCGGCCGTCCCCGTGCGCCGCGGTGGCGTAGCCGAGTTCCTCCACCTCGGCGGCCGGGAACTGGTCGGCGCGGCACTTGGTCTCCTGGAGGCAGACGACGTCCGGCTCGGTCTCGTCCAGCCAGGACAGGAGGCGCGGCAGCCGGGCCTTGACCGAGTTGACGTTCCACGTCGCGAGGCGCATGCTCCCAGCCTGCCACCCGGCGCATGTCCGGGCACGATTCACTCCTCGCCGGCACGGTCCCGGCGTCCGGTGGATCGGCGGGTCACAAGGGGCCGCGCGGCCGGTACATTGCAGGTCGGCCCTTTCCCCACCGGACGGGAAGCACAAAGGGCCGTGCGACCGGTAGATTGCGGTCGGCCCCGTGTCACACACGGTCTCCCGCACACGGCGCATTACCGGCCCGGTGACCGGTAGATTGCGGTCGGCCTGCTTTGCACGGTTTTTCACGCTGTGCTTAGACCGGCCCTGGAAGGGTGGTCACGTTCGCGATGTCGTCAAACCCGGAGCAAGTGAGGAACCATGTCCGAGGATGACAAGCCCGGGGGCAAGCCGGCGATCAAGGCGAAGGCGAAGATCCCGAACGCCAAGAACATCCGCAGCCCGGAGTTCACCCCGCACGGCATCAGCGCCGGGCGCGGCAGCAAGCTGAACCGCCCCTCCGCGCTGACCGCCAAGCAGGCGCGCAAGCGGCGGATACTGGCGATCATCGTGCTGGTGGTCGTCGCGGTGCTTCTCGCGGGCTTCGTCTGGTGGTGGATCAACCGTCCCCCGCCCGAGATCGAGGTGACGGGCAAGTTCGCGTCCCAGCCCTCGGTGAAGATCCCCACCGATCTGGCGCCCGGCGGCAAGCGCAAGGTGACCACCCCGATCAAGGGCGACGGGCCCAAGATCCAGAACGGCGACACGGTGTACGCCGAGTACGCCTTCTACCAGTGGGCCAAGGACAGCGACGACGAGGACGGCTCGGTCAAGAGCACGAGCAAGGAACTCGCCTCGTCCTACAAGCAGTCGTCGCAGGGCCAGCCGACGCAGCCGCTCGTCGTCGGCAAGAGCGGCATCAAGGGCTTCGACGCGGGCATGATCGGCCAGACGGCCGGCAGCCGGGTCGTGCTGCAGATCCCCCCGGCGGAGGGGTTCGGCGCTGACGGCCAGCAGGTCGGGCTCAGCAAGTCCGACTGGGTGGTGTTCGTCGTGGACGTCCAGGCCGTCGTCCACGAGAAGCAGGGGCCGCAGGGCGCCACGAAGGAGCTCGACGACGCCAAGCTCCCCTCGGTCAAGGACAAGGGCGACGGCAAGGCCCCCGAGGTGAAGATCCCGGACCGGGACGCCCCGGAGAAGCTGCAGGCCGAGACCCTCGTCCAGGGCAACGGCCCGGCCGTGGCCAAGGGCGAGGACGCGATCGTCAACTACCAGGGGACGATCTGGGACAGCGGCAAGGTGTTCGACTCCAGCTGGAAGACCGGCCAGCCGGCCAAGTTCCCGATCGGCACCGGAAAGACCGTCCCAGGCTTCGACAAGGGCCTCACGAACGTGAAGGTCGGCAGCAGGGTCCTGCTCGTCCTGCCGCCCGAGGAGGGGTACGGCAAGAAGGGCATGCCGCCGGACATCAAGGGCGACGACACCCTCGTGTTCGTCGTGGACGTCCTCGCCAAGATCCAGAAGTGAGACGGGCGCGGAACGGCGGCACGTGAGTCGAGAGCGGCGGGGCACCCCATCGGGGCCCCGCCGCTCGGTGTTTCGGAAAGTCCCCGGTTGTGCCATCCGTCACGACAACCGGAGACGGGCATTGCCCGTCCTCCTATTGGGGAGGCCCTGAGCGTGTGCATTGGGCGTCTCATCGCACGTTTCCCCTCAGGTATGGTCGGTAACGCAATAATCACGGGGGGCTTGTGAGCGACGGCAGAAAGGGTCCGGAGGGCGAGGAGCCCACGGGTCCGGGCGAGGTGGACCGGCAGGACACCGAGGCCGGGCCGCCGGACGGCGGCGACGATCCGGCGACCGCCACCCTGACCGTGAACGCCGAAGAATCCGCCGGCGACGCAGAATTCGGCGACCGGGCCGACATATCCGATAAGGACGCCCAGAATCCGGGAGACGCCGTCCCGGACGCGGACGAGCCCGAATCTCCCGCCGCGGATAACCCGCCTGCCGGAGCGGATGTGGCGTCCGAGAGTGTTGAAACCGCCGAGAGCGGTGATACCAGGACCATGCCGTCCGCCTCGTCCAAGCAGGGAGGGCCGCCCGGCGACGGTCCGGGACACGGCGGCGGTGGCGGCGGCGGAGGGCCGGGCAAGCCACGGAGCCGCCGGTCGCGCATCCTGCGCCGGACGCTGTTCATCCTGCTCGGCCTCATCGGGTTCTGCGTCGCCGCGTTCGCCATCGCCTACCTGTTCACGCCGGTGCCGTCGCCGCTGGAGAAAGCGGTCGCGCAGGGGCCGACGTTCTACTACTCCGACGGCGAGTCGCAGATCGCGAAGACCGGCGTCAACCGGGACGCGGTCGAGCTCGACCGGATCCCGGAGAGCACCCGCAACGCGGTGATCGCGGCGGAGAACGGCACCTTCTACGAGGATCCGGGCGTGTCGGTGCGGGGCACCACGCGGGCGTTCTGGTCCACGGTGACCGGGCGGCAGCTGCAGGGCGGATCGACGATCACCCAGCAGATGGTCCGCAACTACTACGGCGGGATCGGCACGGAACGCTCGGTCACCCGCAAGCTCAAGGAAGTCATGGTCGCCCTGAAGGTCGACCAGGAGAAGGACAAGGACTGGATCCTTGAGCAGTACCTCAACACCATCTACTTCGGGCGCAACGCCTACGGCGTGCAGGCCGCGGCCAAGTCCTACTACGACAAGGACGTCTCGAAGCTGACGGCCGCGGAGGGCGCCTACATCGCCGCCGCGATCCAGCAGCCCAGCAACTTCGCCGACCCGACCGGCCAGGACCGCGCGATCGCCGAGCGCCGGTGGCGCGCCGTCCTCGACAACATGGTCAGGGACGGCTACGTGACCGCCGGCCAGGCGGCGTCGATGAAGTTCCCCACGCCCGTCAAGCAGGAGATCACCGACGTCCTCAAGGGCCAGAAGGGCTACATGGTCAACGTGGCCAAGAAGGAGCTCGTCGAGCGCCGCGGCTACAGCGAGGACGAGATCAACCGCAGCGGGCTGAAGATCACCACGACGTTCGACAAGCGGCTGATGGACGCGATGAAGCGCTCGGTGAACCAGAACACACCGGACGGGATGAGCAAGAAGATCCGGACGGGCGCGGTGTCGGTCGACCCGTCCACCGGGCAGGTCGTGGCGTTCTACGGCGGCCGCGGCTACCTGGAGGAGGCGCTGAGCAGCTCCTTCGGCGACTGGGCGCAGGCCGGCTCCGGGTTCAAGCCGATCGCGCTGGCCGCCGCGCTGGAGAGCGGGAAGACGCTCAGCTCCACCTATGACGGGAGTTCCCCGCAGTACTTCGCCGGCTCGGACATCAAGAACGACGGCGGCAGGAGCTTCGGGTCGGTGAACCTCGTCACCGCCACCCAGAACTCGATCAACACCGCGTACGTGAACCTCGGCCAGGACATCGGCAACGAAAAGATCGTCAAGATGGCAGGGAAGCTGGGCATCCCGAAGTCGCAGATCAAACCCGAGCAGCGCAACGCCGCCACGCTGCCGCTCGGCATCGTGTCACTGCATCCCGTGCAGCAGGCCGGGGTGTTCGGGACGTTCGCGTCCGAGGGCGTGTACCGGGCGCCGTTCGTCGTCAAGTCCGTCACCGACAACGCGAACCACAAGCGGACGTTCACCGAGAAGGGCGAGCGGGCGTTCAGCCAGCAGAACGCGCGGGACGCGACGTACGCGATGGAGCAGGTCGTCCGGGGCGGCACCGGGACCGGCGCGCAGCTCCCCGACGGCCGCGACGTCGCGGGCAAGACCGGCACGACCGACAAGGGCCGCGCGATCTGGTTCAACGGCTTCATCCCGCAGATGGCCACGTCGGTCGCGATGTTCCGCAGCGACGGCAAGCCGCTGGACATCCCCGGCTACGGCGCGTACGGCGGGGCGCTGCCCGCGCAGATGTGGCGCACCTACATGAGCGACGCCGTGAACATCAAGAACCTCGAGCCGAAGTCGTTCGGGGAGCCGTCCACCAGGCCGGGCGGCGGCTGGAACGGATCGCCGGACGGCGACGGCCCGGACGGGCCGGAGCAGCCTCCCGCGACCAGGCCGGACGACCCGCCGACCGACGAGCCCGAGGACCCGGAGCTGCCGACGCCGCCGACCGACCTGCCGACCGTCATCCCGACCGATCCCGGCGGCGGAGGCGGAGGCGGCGGGGGTGACGACGGCGATCCCCCCGGCGGCGGAGGCGGTGACGACGGCGATCCCGGCGGAGGCGGCGACGGCGGGGGCGGCGGAGGCGGCCCGAACGGCTGACACGCCACAACGGCGGCGCCGGTGCTAGTCGCAGGCGTCGCCGATCCGGGCGGGGAGCTGCTTCATCACGGTGTCGAGCTGGGCGACGTCGCCGGTGCCGACGGCCGGGGCGGCGGCGCGGAGCCTGCCCGCCTCCGCCTCGAGGACCTTCTTCAGGTCGCCGTCGGCCTCGTCCGCCAGCTCGTCGAGGCGTCCGGCGAGCTTCTCGGTCGCCTGCCCCCACGGCGCGGGATCGGACGCCGACGCACCCCTGACCTGGGTCATGTACTGCTGCAGCGCCTCCTTGGTGTCGGTGCACACCGGCGCGGGGCCGCTGCTCAGCGTCCCGCACCCGCCCAGCAGGGCGGACGCGCCGAGCGCCACCACGCCCCCGGCCAGCGCCCGAACCACCCCGTACCGCATCGCAGCCTCCCACTCGCTCCCCGCCACCGGGTCATGATCCTCCCGGGCGGGCTCCGCACATACTTCCGCACTTGGTCAAGCCGCGGCACCACCCTCGACCGGGGGTCGATGATGGACTCCGGCGCCGCCGTCCCGCCTGCTGTGACGTGCGCCGAGGGGGTTCGGGTTCGCCCGGTTCCCGGACCGATCGGACGACCGCGCGGAGCACGTCGGCGGGCCGCTCGGCGCCCACATCGAGCTGACAGCAGGCTGACCTGCGGACTCTCACGCACCGTCAGGTGAATGGGCTCTTTGCTCCTGTTCGCCCATGTAGCGTAGGCAGTCGCGCGGGGACGAGCACGCTGAGAAACAGGGGGTGGCGACCGTGGCCGACGCGTGGCGACCCACGTCGGAACTGGAGCACCGGCTACAGGAGACCGTGCGGGCCGGAGACCAAGAGAGCTACTTCCGCATCATCGCGGACAGCGAACTGGTCGTTCCCGTCCCGCCCGACCGCGTGGACGGGATGCTCGCGGGCGAGGCGCAGCCGTCGTGGCCGACCCAGGAGGAGGACGGCCGGGTCCACGTGCTGGTGTACACGTCGGCGTCCGCGATGCGCGCCTGCCTCGGCCCGTCCTACCAGCACTTCATGACGGTGCGCTTCGGTGAGATCGCCGAGACGTGGCCCGACAACCGCTGGTGGCTCGCCATCGACGTGCCCGGCCACGGTGTGCGCGCCGCCCTGCCCATCGAGGCGCGGCTGCCGTCCTGGTTCGTCCGCCAGGTGGCCGAGGGCGACGGACGCCCGCCCCAGGTCGGGCGCGCGTCCGCCCCGTGGGAGGAACTCCGCGACCAGCACCGCGAACTGCCCCGCGAGTCGCCCCGGCAGGAGTTCCAGCCCGCCAACGACGTCGAGCGCGAACTGCTGCGGGCCGCGGCCAACAACGACCACGACCTGTTCCTGCAGACTCTCGCGGGCACAGAGGTGCTGCTGCCCGTCCCGGACGAGACCGACTACTCGATGCGGCCGGGCCGTCCCGGCTTCCCCTGGCAGACGCGCGAGGTCGACGGCTCCACCGTCGTGCCGGTATTCACCTCTCCCGAACGCCTCGTCGAGGCGGCCCGCGCCGCCGGGACCGGCACCGAGTTCATCAAGCTGCCGTTCAGCGTCACGCTGCGCTACTGGCCGGACCACGAGTGGCTGCTGGCCGTCAACTCCGGCTCCCCCGCCGGCGGCACCATCCTCGCCCAGCAGCTCCCCGGCCTCGCCACCTGGGCCGACCAGCGCGCCGCCCAGCGCATGACGAACGGCTTCGAACCGCAGAACGACATCGAAGGACGCCTGTTCGACGCCGCACGCCGCCGCGACACCGACGGCTTCTTCACGACCCTCCTCGGCGCGCAGGTCCTCGTCCCCGCCGACCCCGACACCCCGTGGGGCATCGTCCCCGGCGACGCCGGCTTCCCGTGGCGGCCCGTCCCCGTCCACGGCCGCGCGTCCATCCAGATCTTCACGTCGCTGAAGTGGATGAACGAGGCCATCGGCTCGTCCCGCTTCATCATGCCGACGCTGCTGGACATGGTCTCCGCCTGGCCCGACACCGAGTGGAACCTCGTCCTCAACCCCGGCACCCCCATCGACGCGACGATGCCCGGCGACAAGGTCCGCTC
>NZ_SMKK01000074.1 GCF_004348425.1 Actinomadura sp. 7K507 | reverse complement strand
GCACGGACGGCGTCCCCGCCCTCCCCGGCGGCCAGACCCGCGCCGTCCTGGACGACCTGGGCTTCGACGACACCGAGACCCTCCTCAAGGAAGGCGCGGTGGCCCAGGCCTGACCGAGGGCCGAAGGAGCAGGCCAAGCGGTGTATGGACGCGGCGGCGCCCGGTGGTCCCCCTCCTGGTGACCACCGGGCGCGGGTATCCGGGCCGGGTCAGCCGACCGCGTCGGCGACGGACTGCGACCAGAGGCCGAGGGCGTCGTCGATCTGCGACTCGGTGACGATCAGCGGCGGGATCATCCGGACGACGTTGCCGTACGCGCCGCAGGTGAGCAGCAGGAGCCCGCGGTCGGCCGCGGCCTTGTGGGCGCGCTGCGCGGCGGCGGCGTCGGGCTCGCCGCCGGGCGTGGTGAACTCGGCGGCCTGCATCAGCCCGAGCCCGCGCACGTCGCCGATCTCCGGGTGGTCGGCGGCGACCTTGCGGAGGCCGTCGTTCAGCCGTGCGCCCTGCCGGGCGGAGTTGCCGACGAGGTCCTCGTCTTGGATGACCTGGAGCGTGGCGAGCGCGGCGGCGCAGGCGACGGCGTTGCCGCCGTAGGTGCCGCCCTGCGAGCCGGGAAGCGCCTTCTCCATGAGCGCGGCGGGCGCGGCGATCGCCGACAGCGGGAAGCCGCTGGCCAGGCCCTTGGCGGTGATGATGACGTCGGGACGCGCGGCGGAGTGCTCGTGGCCCCAGAACCGGCCCGTGCGCCCGAACCCGGTCTGCACCTCGTCCATGATCAGCAGGATGCCGTGCCGCTCGGCGCGCTCGCGCAGGCCCTCCAGGAACCCGGGCGGGGAGGGGATGTAGCCGCCCTCGCCGAGGACGGGCTCGACGATGAACGCGGCGGTGTCGGACGCCGGGCTCGCGGTGGCGAGCAGGTAGTCCAGCTCGCGCAGCGCGAACCGGGTGGCCTCCTCCTCGTCCCAGCCGTACCGGTAGGCCTGCGGGAACGGCGCGATGGCGGCGCCCGGCATCAGCGGGCCGATCCCGGCGCGGAACTTCGTGCCCGCGGTGGTGAGCGCGGCGGCCCCCATCGTCCGGCCGTGGAACGAGCCGTGGAAGACGACGATGTTCTGCCTGCCGGTGGCGTGCCGGGCCAGCCGGATGGACGCCTCGACGGCCTCGCTGCCGCTGTTGAGGAAGAACAGCGAGTCCAGCTCGGGCGGCAGCACCTCGCCGAGCGCGTCGGTGAGCCGCAGCAGCGGCTCGTGCATGACCGTCGTGTACTGGCCGTGGATCAGCGTGCCGACCTGCCGCTGCGCCGCCTCGACCACGCGCGGGTGGCAGTGGCCGGTGCCGGTGACGCCGATCCCCGCGGTGAAGTCCAGGTGCCGGCGGCCGTCGGTGTCGTACAGGTACACGCCCTCGCCGCGCTCGGCAAGGACGGGGGTGGCCTGCTTGAGCAGGGGTGACAGCTTCGCCATGCTTCGTCCCTCCGGTGCCTTCGGTAGATTGTCGACAATCTGCAATGTAGGTGCCCCTCGGTCCGGATGTCCAGCACCGAGGGGCCGGCCCGCGCTAGGTGACGCGGAGGCGGTCGATGGAGTCGGTCATGTGCTCCTCGATGAGGGTCAGCAGCCGCTCCTCCTCGCCGTCGCCGATCGCGTCGACCAGGCGCCGGTGCTCCTCGACCAGCTCGGACGGCTCCGGGTAGGTGTCCTGAAGCGCGTTGAGGCACATGCGGGTCTCCACCAGGAGGGTGTGCGCCATCCGTTCCAGCCGGTGGCTTCCGGACGAGCTGACCAGCACCTCGTGGAACGCCTGGTCGGCGTCGCTCATCGCGACCCGGTCGCGCTCGCCGGCCGCGTCGATGAGCGCGTCCAGCGCGTCGGTGAGCCTCGCGACGGCCTCACCGCGGTTCCTCTCCATGATCAGCTGGCAGGCCTCCCGCTCGATGGCGAGCCGGGCGAGGTAGACGTCCTCGACGTCCCCCTCGTCCAAGGTGATCACGAACAGTCCCCGGTGCGGCTCGCTGACCAGCAGACCCTCCTGGACGAGCCGCTGCATCGCCTCGCGCAGCGGGCCGCGGCTGATGCCCAGCCGGCCGGCCAGTTCGGCCTCGCCGAGCTGGACGCCGGGCTCCAGCGACCCGTACATGATCGCCGAGCGCAGCTCGTCCGAGACGATCTCGACGGTCGACTTGCGGGGGACAGGTTCCAGCTCACCCAATTGGCCCATGCCCTCGGGCCCCTTTCTCGTAGCTGTCAGGTATGTCGTCCCGGGGCGGCGGCGCCGGCCGGGACGGCGGCGGGCTCGGCGAACAGCCGGCCCAGCCCGGTGCGCGGCGGGAGTCCCCCGGGACCGGACGCGAGCCGCAGCCCCTCCCACACGCTCACCTGGTTGGCGGTCAGTACCGGCTTGCCGGTCCGTGCCTCCAGCTCGTCGAGCCAGGACACGGTGTGCAGTGCGGTGTCGGGCACCAGCACCGCCTCGGCGTCCGGATGGTCGTTGGCCGCGACGAACGCGAGCACCTCGTCGCGGCCCAGGGTGCCGACCTCGGCGGCGGTGACGATGCCCCGGCAGGACAGCGCCACCACCTCGATGCCGGCGTGGCCGAGGAACGCGACGAACCGCTCGGCGACGTCGGAGGGGTACGTCGCGGCGATCGCGACCCTGGTCACGCCGAGGGCGCGGGCGGCGTTCACGAACGCGAACGACGTGCTGGACGCCGGGACGCCCGCGGCCTCGCTCACGCCCTCGACCTGCCGCTCCGCGCCGTCCCAGCCGAACACGAAGCTTCCGCTGGTGCAGGCCCACACGGCGGCCTGGACGCCCATCGCGCGCAGCTCGCGGGCCCCGTCGCCCAGGACGTCGGCGCCCCCGATGTCGAGCAGGGCGTCCACCCGGTGGGCGTCCTCGCGCATCAGCGTGTGCACGACCGGCAGGCTCACCCCGCCGAGGGCGCGCTCGATGGCGGGGTAGTCGTCCTCCGCGCTGTAGCCGGGGTAGAGGAACCCGGCGCTCAACCTGTTCTGATGCATGGAATCGTCAATCCTAACCCTCATGGCGATCAAGCCGCCGTGGACGGGGCCAGCTGCACCAGCGACTGCCCGGGACCGGCCGCGGAACGGCCCATCGCGCGCAGCGCCGAGCACATCGTGACCTGGTTGGCGGTGAGGACCGGCTTTCCGATCATCTGTTCCAGCGGCGCGATGATGTCGTAGGTCGGGACGTTCGTGCAGCTGATGAAGACCGCGTCCGCCTCGGGGGCGTCCACCGTCGACACCGCCGACACGATCTCGCCGTAGCCGACTTTCCAGATGTGGCTGAGCAGCCCCATCCCGACCGACGACACCACTTCGATGCCGTACTCGCCGAGAAAGGACACCAGCCGGTCGGTGACCGCGTCGATGTAGGGGGTGACGACCGCGACCCGGCTGACGTCCAGGAGCCGGAGCGACTCCACCAGCGCGCCCGAGGTCGTCGTCGAGATCGGCGCCCCGGCCGACATCATCGACTGGTGCAGCTGCATCTCGCCCGATTTGCCGCGGATGAAGCTCCCCGAGGCGCAGGCGTAGGCGACGGCGAGCGGCTCGGGGGCCAGCACGTCCCGGGTGGCCTGCCGGACGATCGACTGGTCCGAGAGGGCGGAGGCCATCTCGACGGTGACCGGGACGGGCACGTACGGGAGCCGGGTCATGAACAGCGACACGTCGTCGGGCGTCCACCGCCACAGCTCGCGGTCGAGGGCGAAGTCGAAGGGCGCGACCACGCCGATGCCGTGCTGGGCGAGCAGCTCGGGGCCGACGACCAGCGTGGGGTCGAATGTCATTTGCGCGCCCACCGCCCTAGTACTCAGCACGGCCGTAGACCAGGCGCTCGCCGGCTCCGCCGGAGCGCCACACGTCGTTGCAGGCCTCGGCCATCCGGTCGAGCCCGTCGGTGATCGTCGCGTACACGTTGCCGGGCACCCAGCCGACGTCCCCGTTCAGCAGCAGGTTGTTGCGCCCGTAGAAGATCGCCAGGTCGATGACGCCGGGCAGCGCGTCGATGTTCTTCTCCTCTTTGAACCTGCGGTCGAGCATGCCGCCGGCGAAGGAGAAATAGACGACGTCGCCCGGGATCGGTGTGACGGTGGGGTTCTCGAGGCCGACCTCCTCCTCGGAGAACCGCTCGACCATGGTGTACACCTCGTTGCGCGCGTACTTGGCGTGGTAGGCGTCGCCGCCGAGGGGCAGCGAGTTCCACACCGCCTCGCAGGTGCGCGGCGCGTCCTTCTCCAGCAGTTCCGCGACGCATGAGACGCCGCGACGCTCCAGAGTGATGGTCATGAGCTTGGGCATGCCGGACCTCCCCGTGGACAGGGGTGGGCGAGAGCGTCGCCACCCGAAGGACTCTTCCGTTAGAGCGCTCTGGGATCCGTCCTGGCCTTGCGTGGGCAGGTTGCGACGGTCTTGCAGCACACGAATCTCAGTGCGGCGACCGGGGCCGCGGAGCACCGCGCTGATTGTTGACAATCCTACGAACTGTTCCTAGCGTGTCAATGCCTCCCCGAGTTCCCTTCACGTAAACTCTGTCCTGAAAGTGGCGCCGATGGAGCATGTTCCGCCCGCACCCGGTGGGCCACCCGACGTGGTGGTGCTGGTAGGGGACGCGCGACCGCGCGGCATGGCCGACGTGGAGCGGCTCGCCCGCGTCCGTTACGTGCGCGAATCAGAGCTCGCGGACGCCCTTCCCGGCGCCGACGTCCTGTTCGTGTGGGACTTCCTCTCCGAGGCCCTCGCCGGGGCGTGGCCGCGGGCCGGCGGACCGGGCTGGGTCCACATCGCGAGCGCGGGCGTCGACCGGCTGCTCTTCCCCGGCCTGGTCGAAGGCGACGCGGTCGTCACCAACTCGCGCGGCATCTTCGACGAGCCGATCGCCGAGTACGTGCTCGGGCTGGTGCTGACCTTCGCCAAGGACCTGCACACGACCGTCCGGCTCCAGGGCGAGCGGCGCTGGCGGCACCGCGAGACGGAACGGGTCACCGGCGCCCGCGCGCTGGTCATCGGCACCGGCCCGATCGGGCGCGCGATCGGCCGCCGCCTGTCCGCCGCGGGCCTGGCGGTCTCCGGCGCGGGCCGCACCGCCCGCGACGCCGACCCCGACTTCGGCACCGTCCACCCGGTGGAACGGCTGGACGAGGCGCTCGGCCGCGCCCACTACGTCGTGCTGGCGGCGCCGCTCACCGCGCAGACCCGCCACATGATCGATTCCGCCGCCCTCGGCCGGATGCGGCCGTCCGCGCGGCTGATCAACGTGGGGCGCGGGGCGCTGGTGGCCGAGGCCGACCTCGTCGGGGCGCTGCAGGCCGGCCGGATCGCGGGCGCGGCGCTCGACGTCTTCGAGGACGAGCCGCTCCCGGAGTCCTCGCCCCTGTGGGACATGCCGAACGTCGTCGTCTCCCCGCACATGTCCGGCGACGTGATCGGCTGGCGGGACGAGCTGGTCCGCATGTTCGCCGGCAACCTCGACCGCTACCTGTCCGGCCGCCCGCTGCGCAACGTCGTGGACAAGCGGCTCGGCTATGTCGGCTCTCAGCGGGCACCCGCAGACCAGAGGGGGTAGCAGTGACCGTGACCAGGACCGAGGCCACCAAGACGGGAGCGGGCAGGAGCGACGCGGCCGATCTGACCGCGACCGAACTGCTGGCGGAGTACGACGCCGGGACGCTGTCCCCGGTCGAGGCGGCCCAGGCCGTCCTCGCCCGGATCGAGCGGGACGACCCCGAGCTCAACGCGTTCTGCCTCGTCGACGAGGAGACCACCCTCGACATGGCCCGCGAGGCGGCCGACCGCCGGGCGCGCGGCACGACGCTCGGGCCGCTGGACGGCGTGCCCGTCTCCATCAAGGACGTCCTGCTCACCCGGGGCTGGCCCACGCTGCGCGGCTCCACGACCATCGACCCGGCGGGACCGTGGGACGAGGACGCGCCGTCCGTCGCCCGCCTCCGCGAGCAGGGCGCGGTGTTCGTCGGCAAGACGACCACGCCCGAGTTCGCGTGGAAGGGCGTGACCGACAACCCGCTCACCGGCGTCACCCGCAACCCGTGGGACGCGTCCCGCACGCCGGGCGGGTCGAGCGGCGGCGCGGCGGCGGCGGTCGCGGCGGGCATGGCGCCGCTCGCCCTCGGCACGGACGGCGGCGGCTCGGTGCGCATCCCCGCCGCGTTCACCGGCACCTTCACGATCAAGCCGACGTACGGCCGCATCCCGCACTACCCGGCGAGCCCGTTCGGGACGCTCGCCCACATCGGCCCGATGACCAACACCGTCGCGGACGCGGCGCTGCTGCTCGACGCCGTCTGCGGTGCCGACGGCCGCGACTGGTCGTCGCTTCCGCCGCCGGACGTCCCGTTCGCCGAGGCCGTCCCGGACGACCTGACCGGGCTCCGCATCGCGTTCAGCCCCGACCTGGGGTTCGCGAGGGTCGATCCCGAGATCGCCGCGTCCGTCGCGGCCGCCGCCGAGGTCTTCGCCGAGCTCGGCGCGAAGGTCGAGCAGACCGACCCGGGTCTGGGCGGCGACCCGGCCGGGGAGTTCGAGGTCCTGTGGTTCGCGGGCGCCGCCAAGGTCGTCGAGCACCTGTCGCCGCGGGCCCGCGCGCGCCTCGACCCGGGTCTGCGGGAGATCTGCGAGCAGGGCGCCGGGTACTCGGCCGTCGAGTACCTGACCGCCACGGCCCGCCGCATGGAGCTGGGCCGCATCATGGGCCTGTTCCACGAGCGCTACGACCTGCTGCTCACCCCGACGATGCCGGTCGCGGCGTTCGAGGCGGGGCTGGAGGTCCCGCCGGGGTCCCCGTTCCCGCGCTGGACGAGCTGGACCCCGTTCACCTACCCGTTCAACATGACGCAGCAGCCCGCCGCGAGCCTGCCGTGCGGCTTCACGGCGGACGGGCTTCCCGTCGGCCTCCAGGTCGTCGGCGCCAGGCACGCCGACGCCCTGGTCATGGCCGCCTGCCACGCCTACGAGCGGGCCCGTCCGTGGAAGCGCCTCACCCGAACGTGATGACCGCGCGGCCGCGGTGGAGGCCCTCGTCCATCGCGGCGAGGACGCGCGGCGCGTCGTCCAGCGTGACGGGCGTGACCTCCGGGACGATCCCGTGCGCCACCGCGAAGTCGAGCGTGTCGCGCAGGTCGTGCGGGGACCCGGACCCCATGCCCATCACCCGCAGCCGGTTGGCGACGAGGGCGAGGGGAGGCACGTCCACGTTGGCGGCGTCGAAGCCGAGGTAGAGCAGGGTGCCGCCCGGTCGCAGGCCGCCGAACGCGGCCAGCCCGGTGGCGGTGTCGGGCGCGGTGTTCATCACCACGTCCGCGCCGCCCCACGCCTGCAGCGCCTCGGCCGGGTCCTGCTCCGCGGTGGCGACGAACAGTTCGGCGCCGCCTCCCAGTGCCTCCTTCTCGGCGCGGCGTGATCGGGACACCACGGCGACCCGGGCGCCCATCGCGGCGGCGAACCGGGCGCCGAAGGTTCCGACGCCGCCGGTGCCGAGCACGGCGACCCTGGACCCGGCGACCGCGCCCGCCTGCCGCAGGCCGTTGAACGCGGTGATCCCCGCGCACATCAGCGGGGCGCCCGCCACGGGGTCCAGGCCGTCCGGCAGCGGGGTGACGAATCCGGCTTGGCCCACGAAGTACTCGGCGTAGCCGCCGTCGCGGTTGACGCCGGTGACGGCCTTGGGCGCCCCGGTGCACAGGATCTGGTCGCCGCGCACGCACTGGTCGCAGTGCCCGCACGACCCGTAGAGCCATTGGGCGCCGACCGCGGTACCGACCTCCGGCCAGTCGACGCCCTCGCCGAGCGCGGCGACTACGCCGCTGATCTCGTGGCCGGGGACGGCCGGGAACGTCCCGAACGGGTAGTGGCCCCGCAGATGGTTGATCTCGGAGAAGCACATCCCGCACGCGGTGACCTCGACCAGGATCTCGCCGGGGCCCGGCTCGGGCACCTCGCGCTCGACGATCTCCAGCGGCTTGCCGGGTGCGGTCAGAACGGCGCTGCGCATGGCAGGCATCCCCTCTCATGTCGAACATAGCGTTGGTATAACGTTCACCGTAGCGCTGCTACACAGTCCTGCATAGCGGTGTTCGGCAAAAATCTGTAGCATCGATGTTGTGACTGCTCAGAAGGACCCCGACACCCGGGACCGGATCCTGCGGGCGGCCGCCCGCCTGCTCACTGAGGCCGACGGCGAACCGGTCTCGACGCGGGCCGTCTGCACGGCCGCCGGAGTCGGGGCACCGACCCTCTACCACCACTTCGGCGACAAGCGCGGCCTGTTCGACGCCGTCGCCGCGTACGGGTTCGAGGAGTACCTGGCGGGCAAGCGCGCCCAGCAGAGCACCGGCGACCCGGTCGAGGACCTGCGCCGCGGCTGGGACCTGCACATCGAGTACGGCCGGACGAACCCCGCGTTCTACACGCTGATGTACGGGACGGCGCGGACGCCGCCCGTCGCGGAGGAGGCGCACGCCATCCTGCTCGGCCTCATCGGGGCCGTCGCGGGCGCCGGGCGCCTGCGGGTCTCAGTCGGCACTGCCGCCCGGATGACCCACGCGGCCGGCGTCGGCGTCACCCTCGCGATCATCGCCGGCGAGGGCGACGGCGAGCTGTCGGTCCGGACGCGGGAGGCGATCCTCGCCGCGATCACCGTCCCGCCCGGCGGCCAGGAGGACGCGTCGCCGTCCGCGGCCGACCGCGCCGTGGCCCTGCGGGCCGCCCTGGCCGCCGCCCCGCCCCCGCACCTGACCGCGCCCGAGGCGGCGCTGCTGAACCAATGGCTGGACCGGATCGCCGACGGTTAGCCGCGGCTACTCGTCCTCGGACCGCTTGAGTTCCTTGTCGCGCTTCTTCTTCTGGCGGCTCGACTTGCGGCGCTTCACCCCGACGCCGCCCCAGAACGCCAGGCCCTTGATGACGACGGTGGGCGAGCCGGGCACGCCCGGGCCGCTCGCCTTGTCGTCGAACCCGCCCATGATGCCGAGGCCCTTGACGTGCACGGTGATGTCGTCCGGCACGATGACCTCGAAGCCGCCCATGATGGCCATCGCCCGGATCGTCGTCTCCGGCTCGTCGAACCGCGCCTCCCGCAGGTCGATCTTGCCGCCGCCCCAGAACGCGAACGCGCGGAAGACGCGGGGGACGTTCCACACGCCCGTCCGGTTGAACCCGCTCATGATCCCGATGCCGCTCTTCCAGGACGGCGCGCCCTCCACCGGACGCCAGGCCCCCGCCCCGGTCGCCGGCGCGGGAGGCGGGGACGCGCCCGGCGCGGGCAGGTCCCGGGTGAGCGGCTCCAGATCCGCGTACGTCTTGGCCGCGTAGACCGCGTCCAGCCGCTCGTCCAGTTCCACCAGGGTCAGCCGGCCGTCCCCGGCGGCGTCGCGCAGCAGGTGCGCGACCCGCTCACGATCGGCGTCGCCGGCCCGCATCTCCGGCGTCGCGGGCGTTCCGGCGCGCTCGGGGAGGTTGTTCATGTCCCGAGCCTAAACCAGGACGCGCGTTTAGGAGCGGGCCGCTTCGAGGCGGACGATCACGGATTTGGAGGTCGGGGTGTTGCTCACCTCGGCGGTGCTGTCGAGGGGGACGAGGACGTTGGTCTCCGGGAAGTAGGCCGCCGCGCAGCCCGGCGCGGTCGGGTAGGCGACGACGCGGAAGGAGGGGGCGCGGCGCTCGACGCCGTCCTGCCATTCGGAGACCAGGTCGACCATCGCGCCGTCCTCCAGCCCGAGAACGGAGACGTCGGCGGGGTTGACGAACACGACGCGGCGTCCGGCCTTGATGCCCCGGTAGCGGTCGTCCAGCCCGTAGACGGTGGTGTTGTACTGGTCGTGGCTCCGGACGGTCTGCAGCAGCAGCCGTCCCGCCGGGACCCGCAGGACCTCCAGTTCGTTCACCGTCAGGTTGGCCTTGCCGGTCGCGGTGGGGAACCGGCGCTCGTCGCGGGGCGCGTGGGGGAGCGTGAAGCCGGCGGGCTCGCGGATGCGGGCGTTGTAGCCGTCGAAGCCGGGGACGACCCGGGAGATGTGGTCGCGGATCACGTCGTAGTCGCTTTCCATCGCGTCCCAGCCGATGCCCGAGCCGGGGAGCGTCGCCTTCGCGAGGCGGCAGACGATCGAGACCTCCGACAGCAGCTGCTCGGACGCGGGGGCCAGGCGGCCCCGGGAGGCGTGCACCATGCCCATCGAGTCCTCGACGGAGACGAACTGCGGCCCGGACTCCTGCTCGTCGCGTTCGGTGCGGCCCAGCGCCGGCAGGATCAGCGCCGTCTCGCCGACCTCGGCGTGCGAGCGGTTGAGCTTGGTGGACACCTGCGCGGTCAGCCGGCAGCCGCGCAGGGCCCGTTCCGTGACGGCGGAGTCGGGGGTCGCGCGGACGAAGTTGCCGCCCATCCCGAGGAACACCTTGGCCCGGCCGTCCCGCATGGCGCGGATCGCGTCCACGGTGTCGAGGCCGTGCTCGCGCGGCGGCTCGAATCCGAACTCGGTGGCGAGCGCGTCCAGGAACTCGGGCTTGGGCTTCTCCCAGATGCCCATCGTCCGGTCGCCCTGCACGTTGGAGTGGCCGCGCACGGGGCAGACGCCCGCGCCGGGACGGCCGATGTTGCCGCGCAGCAGCAGGAAGTTGACGATCTCGCGGATGGTGGGGACCGAGTTGCGGTGCTGGGTGAGGCCCATCGCCCAGCAGACGATGATCCGCTTCGCCGCCAGGACGTCGCCGAGCGCCGCCGCGATCTCGCCGCGGGTCAGCCCGGTCGCCTCCAGCACGTCGTCCCAGTCCAGGCCGAGGGCGTGCTTCTCGAACGCCTCGAACCCGTGCGCGTGCGCGTCGAGGAACTCGCGGTCGAGGGCCTCCGGCGCGTCCGATTCCAGCAGCAGCCGGTTGAGCGCCTGGAACAGGGCCAGGTCGCCGTTCAGCCGGATCTGCAGGAACCGGTCGGCGAGGACGGTGCCCTGCCCGGTCACACCAGAAGGACGCTGCGGGTTCTTGAACCGCATCAGCCCCGCCTCGGGCAGCGGGTTGACGGCGACGATCCGGGCGCCCTCCTTCTTGGCCCGTTCCAGCGCCGACAGCATCCGGGGATGGTTCGTCCCCGGGTTCTGCCCGACGACGAAGATCAGGTCGGCCTTGTCGAGGTCCTCCAGCAGCACCGAGCCCTTGCCGACGCCGATCGTCTCGTTCAGCGCCGAGCCGGACGACTCGTGGCACATGTTGCTGCAGTCGGGCAGGTTGTTGGTTCCGAACGCCCTGACGAACAGCTGGTAGGCGAACGCGGCCTCGTTGCTCGTCCGGCCGGAGGTGTAGAAGACGGCCTCGTCGGGCGACTCCAGCGCGTTCAGTTCGGACGCCAGCAGCCCGAACGCCTCGTCCCACCCGACCGGCTCGTAGTGCTCGGACCCGGCGCGCTTCAGCATCGGCTCGGTGAGGCGCCCCTGCTGCCCGAGCCAGTGGTCCGAGCGCCGCGCCAGCTCGGCGACGCTGTGCCGCGCGAAGAACTCCCGGGTGACGCGCCGCGTCGTGGCCTCCTCGGCGACGGCCTTCGCGCCGTTCTCGCAGAACTCGGCCGTGTGCCGGTGGTCGCCCTCCGGCCAGGCGCATCCCGGGCAGTCGAAGCCCTTCTTCTGGTTGACGCGCAGCAGCGTCAGCGCGGTGCGCCGCACGCCCATCTGCTCGTAGGACTGGCGCAGCGCGGTCGTCACCCCGGGGACGCCCGCGGCCCATGTCTTCGGCTTCGACACCTCGAGTCCCGCGTCGTCGAAGTCATCGGAGGGCGGCTTGCGGCTCATCGCGTACACATCCTCGTGGTCGCCTAGGGTCCTCCCACTCTGACATGAGAACGTGCTCTCGGCCCCTATTGGGACGGGCCTTCCGCCAGGCGGACGTTGGCGGACATGCGGGCGCCCTGGGCGGTGGTCCACTGCACCTGGACGACGTCGCCGGGGTGGTGCGCCAGCATCAGCGTGGTCAAGGAGTCGGCGGAGTCGACGGCCCGTCCGGCGAAGGTGATGATGGCGGCGCCGACCGGGATGCCCGCGGTCTCGGCGGGGGTCCCTGGGACGACCTCGGCGACGAGGGCGCCGGAGGTGTTGCGGTTGGAGCGGACCTTGACGCCGAGCATGGCGGTCCGGCCGATGTGCACCGTGGTGGACGCCTCGCCGCGCTGGATCTGCCGCGCGATGGCGAGGGCCCGGTCGGACGGGATGGCGTATCCGCGGTGGTCCTTGCGCTCCTTGGGCCCGTCCGTCGACAGGTCCGCGGACGCGGCGGTGTTGATGCCGATGACCTTGCCGTCGGTGTTCAGCAGCGGGCCGCCGGAGTCGCCGGGCTTGATCGGCGCGTTGGTCTCGATCAGGCCGGTGAGCCGCTCGGTGGTGCCGTTGCTGTCGTCGCGGGCGGTGACGGCCTGCTCCAGCGCGGTGACCTTGCCGGTGACGACCCGGGGCTTGCCGCCCTTGCCGCCCGCGTTGCCGACCGCGGTGACCGTGTCGCCGATGTTCACGGCGGACCCGGAGGCGAACACGGCGGACTTGAGGCCGGAGGCGCCCCTCAGCCGGATCACCGCGATGTCGTCCGCGCGGTCGTAGCCGACGACCTGCGCGGTGTAGGTGCGGCGGTTGTCGGTGTCGGTGCCCTCGATCCTGGTGGCGCCCTTGATCACGTGGTTGTTGGTCAGCACGAGCCCGGACGGGTGGAACACGATGCCGGTTCCCGCGGCGCGGGTGCCGCGCAGGTCCTGCTCGGTCTCGATGTTGACGACGCCGGGGCGGCGGCCGCTGGGCTTGGCGTTCTTGGTGGTGGGCTCGGCGGAGACGGGCGGCGGGACGTCCGGGGTCGCGCCGCTCTCCATGATCCGGCAGCCGGGGGCGACCAGGGAGAGCAGCGTGACCAGGAGTATCGGGACCGCGGTACGGGCGCCGCGACGCACGGAGTCCTCGCTCACCTAACCGCCTCCTCCCAGCCTTCTCCCATGATTCCCGATTTCAGGGGATTAGTCGCTAACTCGGGCCGGTCATGACCGAGTGGTCGCGAGGGAGGCCAGGCAGGCAGAGTCGGGCGTAACGCCCCGCGCCCCCCGCCCTCCAGCTGCTTCTAGCCAGGAAACCCGGACTTTGGGCCGAGAGGAATCGCTTGCTTCGCACGCGGCGGGTCCGCGCCGCCGGATCCGATCCCGGGACGCCCCAAGGAGAGTAATGATACAGTCACAGATTGTGAAACTCGTGGTGCAGGTCAAGCTGCTGCCGACGCCCGAACAGGCGGCAGCACTGGCCGACACCCTCCGCCAGGTCAATGCCGCCGCCAACCAGGTCTCGGCCGTAGCGTTCGAAGAATTCGGGCTCCGCGGCCGCGAAACGCCTCTGCGCCGCCTGTGCTACGGCGACCTCAAGGCAGACGGGCTGGGCGCGCAGGCCGCCCAGCATGTGATCAAACGCGTTGTGGACGCCTACACCACCCTCCGCGCCAACATACGTAACGGCAACCTCGGCGGTCCCGCCTCCCCGCGCCGCCGCAAGGCCGAGTCCAAGCCCATCGTGTTTCGCCTGGACGCGGCGCATACCTTCGACGACCGCAATCTGTCTTGGCAGCTGGACGCGGGCACGGTCAGCATCTGGACCACGACCGGGAGGTCCAAGAGCCTGCCGTTCGCCTGCTCAACCGACCAGGCCAGAACGCTGGCCGCGCACCGGCGCGGCGAATCGGACCTCGTCCAGCGGGACGGCACGTGGTTCCTGATCGCCACCTGTGACGTCCCCGAACCCCAGGTGCGCGAGCCCGTCGACTGGGTTGGGGTGGACCGGGGGATCGTCAACCTGGCCACCACCTGCGATGGTGACAACCATCAAGGCCGCCGCTTAGATCGGTACCGGCGGTGGCAGGCCCGCAAACGGGCCGAGATCCAGGCCAAGCGCACCCGGTCGGCCGCCAGGCTGCTGAAGAAACGGGCCCGCCGGGAGGCCCGGCATGCCCGGCACGTCAACCATAAGATCTCCAAGCAGGTCGTCGCCGTCGCGGCACGCACCGGGCGCGGCATCGCACTCGAAGAACTGGGTGGGATCCGCGAACGGGTCACGGTTCCTCGCGACCAGCGGGCACGCCTGTCCTCCTGGCCTTTCCATCAGTTAGGCGTGTTCATCGCCTATAAGGCACGCCGCGCCGGCGTGCCGTTCATCGAGGTGGATCCGGCCTACACCTCGCAGCGCTGCCCGCGTTGCGGTCATACCGAGCGAGCCAATCGGCCCGCCCGGGACCACTTTCACTGTCGTCGGTGCGGCCTCGCTGGGCCCGCCGATGTCGTCGCCGGGGTCAACGTGCGCGACCGCGCACGCTCGGCGTGGGTATTCGTCAACATGCCCGACCCGGCCCCCGCATAGCCGGAGGCCGGTGGATGCGACCCGTGACCGCCCGGCCGTAGCGGGCAGTCGGGAGCGCGAACAACGCCCTAAAAGGACCGAACCAGCAAGTCCGGTCCCTTTAGCGCGGAGTAGTTGACCGGGAGAAATAGCGCCTGGGGTTGTCCACCAGCATCTGGTCGATCTGCGCTTCGCCGACGCCTGCGTCGCGCAGGGCCGGCAGGACGTCGTCGCTGATGTGCCGGTAGTTCCAGTTCGGCTGCATCGCGGGCACCGTCGCCGGATCCGGGCCGAACCAGTCGATGAAGCAGCTCGTGTCGTGGCTGAGCACGACACGGTCGGTGTAGCCGCGCTCGCACAGCGACACCAAGGTGGCCACCCGGTTCTCGGTCGGGTTGATGACGTCGAGGCCGAAGCGGTCCATGCCGAGGATCGCGCCGGTGTCGGCCAGCTCCATCAGGTAGTCGAGGTCGTTGCTGTCGCCCGCGTGCCCGATGACGACCTTGGTGAGGTCCACGCCCTCCTTGCCGAGCAGGTCGACGACCGTCCGCCCGGCGTGGACCGAGCTCTCGGTGTGCACGGTGACCGGCGCGCCCGTCTCGCGGTGCGTGGCGGCGACCGCCCGCAGGATGCGCTCGACGCCCGAGGTGAGGCCGGGTGCGTCCACGGCGCACTTGAGGAACGCGGCCTTGACGCCCGTGCCGGCGATGCCCTCGGTCAGGTCGCGGGTGAAGTCGGCGATCATCGGGTCGGGGCCCTCGTCCAGCATCGTGCCGGGGCCGCGGTGGAGGAACTGGAACGGGATGTCGTGGTAGGTGTAGATGCCCGTCGCGACGATGATGTTGAGGTCGGGGACCTGCTCGTTGATCCGCTGGATCCGCGGGATGTACCTGCCGAGCCCCCACACCGTGGGGTCGGCGATCGTGGTGATGCCGCGCTCGGTCAGCTCGCGCAGCTTGGCCACCGCGTCGGCGACCTTCTCCTCCTCGTCCCACCAGTCGCCCGCGCCGTAGTTCTCGACGTTCTCGGTGCTGAGGACGAAGACGTGCTCGTGCATCAACGTGCGCCCCAGCCCGTCGACGTCGACGGTGCCGCGGACGGTCTCCACTGCGGGCATCGGCTCTCCCTCCGCACGGTAACGTGCTGCATACCGACCAGTCGGTTTCTGGCAAACTATGGCGCAGGCCACATCTGCGTCAATGCTCGCGCCATGCGCGTACATCGAGGAGGTGCCCGGGTGACCGATACCGAACCGACGCTGGACGACCCGGCGGCCGTCACCCGCTCGGGGGCGCCGGTGCGGGAGAGCGCGGTCGAGCGGCGGATCCTGGACGCCGCGCTCAAGCAGTTCGCCGAACGCGGCTTCGACCGGACGTCGGTACAGGGCATCGTGGAGGCCGCCAAGGTCACCAAAGGCGCCCTCTACCACTACTTCGACTCCAAGGACGATCTCCTCTACGAGATCTACCACTCGCTGATCGCCCGGCAGCTCGCCGACCTCGGCGACGTGCTGGCCCGCGGGCTGCCGCCGCGCGAGGCCGTCCGGGCCGTGCTGGACGGGCTGATCCGCAGCACGGCGGCGCACATCGACGAGGCGAAGGTGTTCTCCCGCGAGATGCACCGCCTCGACAGCGCCCGGATGCGCTCGATCCGCGCCGACCGCCGCCGCTACCACGTGACGTTCCGCGGCCTCATCGAGCAGGGCCAGCGGGAAGGCGTGTTCAGCGACGCGACGCCCGCCGAGACCGTCACGATCGTCGCGCTCGGCATGGTCAACCAGATGCCGTCGTGGTACCGGGCGGACGGCCCGAAACCGGCCGCCCGCCTCGCCGACGAGGTGACCGGCTTCGTCATGTCCGCCTTGGATCAGCCCCGTGCCTGAGGACCCCGTGTCTGGAGGTGGAGCGCCGCGTCGCGCACGTCGGCGAGTTCGGAGTCCCAGTCCTCCGGCGGCGCCAGCGGCGCCAGCACGAACTTCGACAGGCCGGCCTCGACGAGCCGCTTCAGGTGCGCCTCCAGGCCGTCCAGGTCGGGGACGACGTCGTCCAGCGGAGCGGGCCCGCTGACCCGCCGGACCCGGGCGAACCGCGCCTCCGCCTCCGCGGGCAGCGGCCCGCGCCGGTACGGGACGACGGCGCCGAAGTGCTCCTCCTCGATCTCGCGCCCCGCGCCCGCCGCCGCCTCCTGGACGGCGAGCCGGCCGCGCTCGCCCTCGGCCGGGGTGGTGAACGCGGCGAGCCACCCGTCCGACAGCCGCCCGGTGCGGCGCAGCTCCGGCTCGGACGTCCCGCCCATCCACACGTCGAACCCGCGCGCCGCCGGCTTCGGCAGGACGCGCAGCGCCTCGTAGCGGAACCGGGGACCGTCGTGGGTGACCTCGTCCTCGGCCCAGAACCGGCGCAGCAGCGGCAGCGCCTCTTCGAGGATCGACGCCCGCTCCTCCCGCCGCACCCCGAAGGCCTGCTGCTCGCCCGCGTGGCGCTGCCCGAGCCCGAACGCGGGCAGCAGCCGCCCGCCGGAGAGCACGTCGAGGGACGCCAGCTCCTTGGCGAGGACGGCGGGGGAGCGGCCCGGCAGGGTCATCACCGCGGTGCCGAACTTGATCCGCGATGTCAGCGCCGCCGCGTAGGTGAGCGCGACGACGGGATCCAGCGCGGGGCCGGTCACCCGCTCGGACACCCACAGGGAGTCGAAGCCCTCGCGTTCGAGGCCGAGCGTCAGGGCGGTCAGCGCGTCGCGGGAGAGGGTGGACGCTGCCGGGGCCATGCCGATGCGAACGATCACATCATGACCGTACGCGGGGTCAGTTCTTTGACGCAACCTTCGTCGGGCGGGTGGTGGTCGCGGTGACCACGGACGCGAGGAGCGCCAGCACGGCGATGGACACCGCCATCGGGACGGCCGTGTCCGGCCCCGCGATCCCGGCCAGCGGCGCGGCGGCCCCGCCCAGCGTGAACTGGGTCACGCCCAGCAGCGCGGAGGCGCTTCCGCCGACCCGGGGGGAGCGGCCGGACAGGGCCAGCGCCGTCGCGTTCGGCAGGATGAGCCCCTGCCCGGAGACCGTGAGGAACAGTGCGGGGAGCACCCCGTACAGGCCGGCGCCGGTGAGGACGGCGACCACCAGGAGCACCCCGCCCGCGGTGATGATGCCCAGCCCGACGGCCAGCAGCCGGCGCAGCGGCACCCGCCCGGCGAGCCGGCCGCCGACCTGCGAGGCGGCCACGATCCCGAGGGCGTTGACGCCGAACGCGACGCCGTACGTCTGCGGCGACATCCCGTAGATGTCCTGGAGGACGAACGGCGACCCAGAGATGTAGGTGAACATCGCCCCGAACGCCAGGCCGATCGTCAGCGCGTACCCGGCGAACGTCCGGTCGGCGGCCAGATCCCGGAACGTCCGGGCCGTCGCGCGCAGCCCGCCCGTCGCGCGCCGCTCGGGCGGCAGCGTCTCCTTCAGCCCGAGCAGCGCGCCGAGGAACAGCGCCACGCCGGCCGCGGACAGGACGGCGAACAGGCCCGGCCAGGGCACGACCCGCAGCAGCTGCCCGCCGAGGACGGGCGCGAGGATCGGTGCTAGCCCCGTGACCAGCATCAGCATCGAGAAGAACTTGGCGGCCGCCACACCCTCGTACAGGTCGCGGACGATCGCCCGCGCGATCACGATCCCGGCCGCGCCGGTGGCGCCCTGCACCACCCGCATCGCGATGAGCGTCTCCACGGTCGGCGCGGCCGCGCACAGCAGCGACGCGGCGGCGTAGGCGACCAGCCCGATCAGCAGGGGCCGCCGCCGTCCCAGCGTGTCGCTGAGCGGCCCGGCCACCGCCTGCCCCAGGGCCAGCCCGATCACGCACGCGGTCAGCGTGAGCTGCGTCTGCACCGCGCCGGTCGACAGGTCCGAGGCCAGCGTGGGCAGGGCCGGCAGGTAAAGGTCGATCGTCAGCGGCCCGATGGCCGTCAGCGACCCGAGCCCGATGATCAGCCAGAGCCGCCGGTCCGCCGCGCCGCCGTGTGCCGTCTCGGCGGTCGGGCCGACGGTTTGCGTCAATGTTCCTCTTCCTGGGTCGGAGACGAGCCGAGGGATAGTTAGCCCCGCGAACTTCCAAGGGAATGTTTGCCCGAAATCTTCCAGGTCATAAGGGTGTGTTCAGTCACATCCGCGCCGCATCGGCGGCCAGAGCCCCGCGAAGGTCAGAAGGGGAAGCGCTCGGCGGCGGCGACGACGGCGCCCGTCACCGTCGCGACGGTGAGGACCGACAGGCCCGCCAGGACGGCCCACCGCCCGGCCTGGTAGCCGACGGGGACGCGGCCCGGACCGCGGCCGCGCACCGGCCAGGGGGCGCGCAGCGGGGCCGTCCCGGGAAGCTCCTGGGGCGCGTCGGCGGGCGGCTGCCCGCCCGCGCTCCCCGCGGGCGCCAGGCCCGTCACCCAGCCGAGCAGATCGGCGACGTCCGCCGGTTCGGTGGCCAGGCCGGACGCGAAGTACCGGACCTGGCCGGCGAGCTGGTCGAGGGCCCGGACGGTGTTGCCGAGGCCGACGTCCCCGAGCCATTCGCGCAGCCCCGCCCCGTCGTCGGAGCCGTTGTCCGGGCCGCCGTCGCCGCCGCCGTCGGGGCCGCCCTGCGCGCGCCGCTCGCCGAGGCAGCGGCCGATCTCCGTGCGGGCCAGCAGATCGGTCTTGGTGACGATGACCGCGACGCGTTTCTGGTGTCCCTGGTCGGGGCGGGAGCGCAGCTCGTTCAGCACCCGCTGCAAGGTGTCGGCGGGATCCTCCTCCGACGACACGGCGGCCTGGTCGACGAACTCCAGCTCGTCCCCGGTCAGGGAGCCGCGCAGCTGGGGGAGGGCGAAGGGGTCGACGACGAACAGCAGCGCCTCACCGTGGTCCAGGTAGCGCAGCGATTCGACCTCCGTGGCGCCCGTGTAGTGCTCACCGGCCGGGTCGAACAGGTAGAGGATGCGCCGCGAACGTCCCGGCAGTTCCACGTCCACCATGGTCGCCAGCGGCAGCTCCGGCCCGGTCTTGGCGAGACGCCCGCCGCGCTGGAATTCGCGTATCGCGCCCGCGTACGCCTGCGCGTGCCGCTGCTCGACGAACGCGAGCCGACCGTGGAGGGTGCGGGCCCGTGCGTGCAGGGCGCGGATCCCCAGGACCATGAACGTGGTCTTGCCGGCTGCCGGGCCGCCGACGAACGGCAGCGGCTCCACGCGGACGCGTCCGATCCGCTCCGGCAGCCGCCCACCGCAATGCGGGCAGTACGCGGCCAGCCGGAAACGACCGAGCGGGACGGTCGTGGGCAGCCGCGCCCCGCAGCGGCACACGTGCCGGAACGCGCCACCCGACCCCGGGGCGAGATGGGTGTGCCGTGCGCCGCACCCTGGGCATTCGTACTCCGGCAGGCCGATCCGCTCATAACAGAAGGGGTGCGGACACGTCTGCAGGATCCGCCCGTACATCATGAACACGCGCTCCACCGCGGCCAGGACGAGCACGCACACCAGCCACACGGCGAGCCCGACCGCCGCGACCACCCCGTACAGGACGGTGAGCGCGAGCACGAACACGCCGGCCGGCACGGCGGCGGCCACGATGCCCGTGCACAGCGCCAGCCAGACGGGGAAGACGAAGAACCCCCAGAACCCGCCGAGGAGCAGCCGGGTGAGGCGCACGAGGATGGTCCTGGCCGTCCGGTACACCTGCGGGACGACCGTGCGGCTGATCGTCCACCAGTCCCGCCACACCTGGCCCAGCAGGTAGTGGCGGTAGGCGATCTTCGGTTCGGCGACCGGCGAGGGCCCGTCGAGGGCGGACGGAGCGAGCGTCCGGCACGCGTTCAGGTAGTACAGGCCCAGCGCGGCGGCCCCGGCGACGACGAGCGTCGCGGCGAACAGCACGGGGAACACGTACATGAAGCCGAGCCACATGGCCGCGCCCCACACGGCGATCAGCAGCAGCACCAGGATGGGATGCACCGGCTCACCTCCCCCCGCGCGGGGGCTCGCCGTCGCCCCGCGCCGGTTCGAGGAGGTCGCGAAGCGCGGCCCGCAGCCGCGGGCTGCGCGCCAGGCGCGAGTCGAGCTGCTTGGCCGCCAGCCACCGGCCGGCCGCGGCCCGCGCCCAGGCCTCCAGGGCCGGTTCGGTGACGCCGCGCGCCTTCAGCCGCAGGACGACCTCGACCAGGTCGTTGCGCTGCTCCATCTCGCCGCCGCGCAGCGGGGCGCGGCCGGCGCGGGCACGTCCCGGCAGCTCGGCGGTCCACCGCTCGCCGAGGCGGGCCCGGACCGGCGCCGGCAGGGCCGCCAGCAGGTCCGCCCGGAACGCCGGGGGCCGCCGGCACAGGCGTTGCGCCACTCCGACGAACGCCTCCCCGGCGAGCTGCGAGCCGGCGCCGTCCGCCGCGATCTCCTCCAGCGCTCGCGCCGCCCGCGCCGGCCCGGCCGTGATCGCCTTCCCGTACGCCTGGACGAGGGCCGCGTCGCGCCCGGCCCGCCCCTCCGGCATGACCTCCCGCGTCCGGTCCGCGAGGCGCAGCGTCGCCGGGTCGGCGAGGCCCTCGCCGCCGGGGAAGGCGAGGCGCGTGAACGCCCGGGACAGCAGCGCCGCCAGCGCCGGGTGGCCGCCGGTCCCCGTGCTGGAATCCGTGCTGGAGCCCGTGCTGGAGCCCGCGCTGGAACCCGTGCCGTGCGCGTCCAGCAGGTCGAGGCACTCCGCGGCCGAGGGCGGCGAGGCCCACACCTGCCCGAGCGCCGCCTCCACGTCCGCGGCCACCTTGCCGTCCAGGCGCAGGAGCCGGCCGGTCGCCTCCGCGCGGCGGCCGGGGACCCGGCGGCCGACGGACGCCAGGACCGGGACGGCGATGTGCGGGACGTCCCGCAGCCACTCCTCCGCCCGGAACAGCGCGTCGCACACGTCCGGGTCCGACAGCGGCGCGGTGCGCTCGGTGAGCTCGGCGGTGATCCCGTCGAGCAGGGCGTCCCGCAGGCCCCCGTCCCGGCAGGCGGTCAGGGCGGCGTGCAGGGACGCGCCGTCGTAGCCGGTGCAGCGTGCCGCCGCGTCCGTGACGTCGCCGCGGGAGACCGCCAGCCCGGCGCTCAGCGCGGCGCGGGCGACGCGGGCGAGGCCGGCCATGTCCGTGACCTCCGCGAGGGCGGCGGAGGCTCGGGCGGCCAGCAGGTCGCCGGCGCCCGTCCCGCCGTCCGTCCCGCCGCCCGGGGCGTGCTCGTGGACGGTCAGGGCCAGTTCCAGCCCCATGAACGGCATGGCCTGCCGCAGCTCCCGCCACAGCCAGTCGGGCGGGTCGATCCTGCGGCCCGCCACGACCGCCGCGACCTCCGCCTCCTCCTCGCCCGTCACCGGCGCGTCCGCGCGGCACAGGGCGAGCAGCGCGGCGGCGCCGTCGCGGTCGGCGGCGGACGCGCCGTCCCCGGCGGCGATCTCCCCGAGGAAGTCGAGGCCCGCGAAGTCGGAGTCGCGCCAGCAGGCGCCCACACCCCGCGCGAACCGGGACGGGGCCCCGGCCATCGGGCGCCCGGTCCGCAGGTCGATGGCCGTTTCCCGCGACGGGTGCACTCCCGTCGCCGCCCACACGTCGGGGGTCGTGCCCACCAGGCTCTGCCCGGCGCGCATCGGGTCGGCGCTGTAGGTGGCGAACGACAGCCGCGCCGCCGCCGCGACCGGCAGGGAGTACGACACCAGCGCGATCCAGCGGGCGATCACCTCGACGTCGTCGGCGACGAGGACCACCCGGCCGCCGGGGACGGCGTTCTCGCGGACGGCGCTCACCAGGAGCCCCAGCGTGCCGAAGGGGTCCTCGGGGCCGGACCCGGGCAGCCAGGCGGCGAGTTCCTCGGGGGCGAGGCCCGCGCCCGGGGCCAGCTCGTCCACCTCGTCCAGGACGGCGCCGTCCGCCGGCAGCGGCGCCCACAGCGGGGACCCCCACAGCTCGGCGGGACGCATCCCCTCCAGCTCGTCCGGCTCGGCCACGACCGCGTGCGCGAAGAAGTTGCCGTAGCGGCCCGAGTAGTCCCGGCCGAGGTAGCGGCACCGCAGCAGCAGCGGGCGCCCGTCCACCACGTCGTACAGCAGCGTCACCGGGAACCGGTCCAGCTCGGAGTCGCCGGGCGCCAGCGGCGCGTCGGGCGGCGGCCGGTACGACATGTACGGCATCACGCCCGCCCTGGCTCCGTCGGGCAGGCCGGGCGTCTCGGCGACGAACTGGAACCCGGCCCGGCCGGTGGGTCCGCGCCGCGCGGAGGTGTAGTGCAGCTGCCAGGCCACGGCTACGGCCCTCCGGGACGGACGCCGTCGAGCATCCCGAACCTGTGCAGCAGCCACAGCAGCGGATCCTCGGCCCGGTACGGCCGGACACCGCCCGCGCCGACGCGTTCCCCCTCCGGGACGCCGCCGAGCGCCGACAGCCCGAACAGCGCGTGGTCGGCGTAGTGCTGCCCGAGGTAGGTGTCGAGCTGGCCCGCCTGCCACTCGTGCAGCAGCGCGCGGACCTGCTCGTGCACCGCGTCCCTGTCGTCGAGGTCCAGGACGCCCTGGCCGGACCGGGACCGGTGCAGCGCCGACTGCCTCAGCAGCGCCGGCCGCAGTGCGTCGATCTTGGTGAGGGCGACCGCGACGGGGACGGGCAGCGGCTCGCCCGGCCGGGTGCCGTGCCGCTGCCGCAGCGTGTCGGTGACGCGGGCGATGACGTTCAGCGGCTCGCTGTCGGGATCCAGTGCCTGCGGGGAGTGGGCCGGGCGTGCCGCGGGAACGGAGTCCCGCACGCCGGTCCGGGCGCCGGGCAGCTCCAGCGGATCGACCAGGAAGATGATCGCGTCGGCCGCCTCCAGGTACCGCAGGTGCAGGTCGGTGACCTCCCGGCTGCGCAGGTCCTCGCCCGCGGTATCGAACAGCACGAGCGCGAGCGAGTCGTTGCGGGGGCGCGAGAACCGCCCCCGCCGCGTCCGGGTGAGCAGGTACACCAGCGGTTCGCGGGGGCCGGTGGCGGCGCTCGCCGTCGTCGGCAGCAGCCGCCGCTCCTCCAGCAGCGGGCGCGCGAAGTCGCGCTTGTACCGCTCGATCGTCCGGTCGTCGCACGCCACCAGCGACGAGTCCAGCTCCGTCCCGACGCGGTTCATCAGCTCGTGCAGCAGCACGGCGATGTAGGTGCTCTTGCCCGCGTTCTTCGCCCCGACGAGAGCGACGATCCGGCCGGGGGAGTCGCAGTACGCGGACGGCAGCGGGTTGTGGCACTCCGGGCATGCCCGGTTGCCGGTCGGGACACCGCACTCCGGGCAGCTCGCGCGCCCCTTGCGCCCGGACGTGGCGAACACCGGCGGCAGCGACGCGCCCGCCGCCGAACCCGTGTACGCGGCGAGTTCCTCGTCCAGGACGGGCGCGCAGCCCTGCCGCCGCCCGGCCTGCCCCCGGCACCGGAACAGGATCCGCTGCGGCGCGACGGACGCGAAGCAGTACGGGCAGGTCACACCCCGCTTGGACGAGCCCTGCCTGAACGCGCGCTGCCGGGACGGCACCCCGGGAACCCGGGCGAGTGGCCTCGTCATCGCTGGACCTGAAGCCGGCGGACAGGGGGGTCGCTCAGCTCGACGGAGTCGTCGTCGGCGAAGCAGCGCAGCCAGTACGGCCCGGAGGCGTCCGGCACGGCCAGAGAGAGCTCGCCCGGCACGGGCACCTGCTCCCAGGCGCCGAGCGTCTCCCCGTCGCCGGGACGGTGGGGCATGACCCGCCCGGCGCGCAGCACCAGCGACAGCCGCGCCAGCCGCAGCGGGCGGGACGAGGTGAACCGCAGGGTCAGCGTCCGCCGCCACGGCGGCCCCGACCGCAGCACGTCGTAGCGGACGATCGTGCGGGCCGCGACCTCGGCGGTCACCGGCGGCCCGGTCAGCCGGGAGCCGCCCACGGTCCCGGCCGCCGCGACCGACAGCTCCACGGGCTCGTCCTCGGGGACCGGCAGCCTGATCCCGCCCTGGGTGTCGTAGGCGGCGCGGGTCACGACCTCGCCCGCCCCCGCGCCGGACGGCCACGGCTCGGCGCCGATCCGGTACGCGAGGTCGACCTCCGCGACGTCCGGCGGCCAGTCGAACCCGATGTGCACGTGGTCGCCGCGCCGCTCGGCCACCAGGCGGCGCGGGGGCGGCAGGTTCACGTGCCGGTGGTACGCGCCGATCGCCGCGGTGCCCTCGGCGACGGTCACCGCGAGCAGCCACCCGCTGGCACCCGGCCGCACCTCCAGCCCGCCGGGGACCGGCGCGCACGCCAGCCGGCGCGTCTCGCCCCGCACCTCCTCCAGCGGGACGAGCGCGCTGCGCGGCCACGGCGGCGGCCCGTCCGACAGCACCAGCTCGACCGTCCCGTTGCCGGGCGGGTCGAACCGCGCCCGGACCAGGTCCGGCTCGGACGCGTCGGTCTCGGCGGACAGCTCGTACACCGGTTCCGGCGGCGCGCTCGGCGTGACCGAGGCCCGCACGCCGTCCGTCACGACCTCCCGGCCGGAGGAGTCGAGGTAGACGGCGCAGATCCGGTAGTGGTGCGTCCGGCCGTTGGGGACCCGCTCGCGGAACCCGTCGCGCCCCGCCGGGACCGTCCGCCCGTCGCGGACGACGACGACCCGGGCCGCCTCCGCCGGGCACCGCCACCGTCCCGTCACCTGCCCGTCCCCGGCCAGCAGCTCGACCTCGCCGGGGTCGGGCCGCACGAGCAGCGGCCCCGCCACGGCCGGCGCGGAGGCCGCCTCACCGCGCACCGCGACCACGCCGTAGTACAGCGGCACGTTCACGGGCGGCCGCTCATCGGCCTCCCCGGCGATCGGCGTCCCGTCCCGCATATCGCGCGGTGGCCGCCCCCGCTGCCGCACGACCTGGTAGGACACCTCTCCCGCAGGGGAGGGCGACGGCTCCCAGGAGAGCCGCACCGCCGCCGCACCGCGTCCGTCACCGGTGCGGTCGTGTTCACCGCCGCGGACGAGCCGGTCCGCGGGGTCGCGGCGGGCGGCGGAGGCGGCTCCGGCCGCGCGGCCGTCCACGTCCGCGATCACCGGCCCGGCGGGATGAGGGGGAAGGCGGCGCTGGTGGGCGGCGGCGCCGGGAAGGTCGCGGACGAGCTGCAGGGCGTCGGCGAGGAGCCGGTACGCGCGGTCCGGGTCGGGTTCGGCGGTGGCCGTCTCGCGGAGGCGCAGCGCGGTGTCGAGGCGATGGCGGGCCTCGGCCGCGAGGACCTCCTCCTCCGGCGCCTCGGGGCCGCCGGATGTGCGGGGAACTCCGGCGGAGTCCGCCAGCTCCGACGCCGCGAACACCTCGCCCGCGTCCAGGAGCGCGCGGAGACGTCCCGCGAGGCCGCCGCCGGGCCCGGTCTCGCGGACGACGGCGAACACCATGCGGCGCGCGTCGCCCTGGTCGATGCCGAGGTCCTCCGCGGCGTACCGCAGCAGCGCCCGCTCGGACGCCCGCTGCCGCAGCCGCTCGCGGAGCCTCTCGGTCACGTCGTAGAGGACCAGTTCGGGAAGCCCGGCCCCCGACCGGAGCGCGGCCAGGATCGTGTCGGCATGCGTGGTGCTGGTGTCGCGGCTGCGGCGGGCCCATTCCGCGCCGGCCGCCGCCACCGCGTCCGCGTCGAGCCGCAGGTTCCCGCCGGGCGCGGCGAACCCGTCCAGCAGCCGGATCGGCCCGGTCAGCCGGGCCCCGAACAGGAAGTCGGGCAGGTGCCGCCTGCCTAGGACGTCCAGCGACTCCTGGACCTTCCGGTACGCCGGGTAGGGCGCGGCCGTCGGCAGCGGGTCGGGCTCGCGGATCTCGATGCGGTCGCCGGCGGCGAGCCTCTCCAGCTCGGCGCGGGCCACGCCGCCTGTGCGCGCGATGGCCTCGACCTCGGCGGGCGTCGCCATCTTCAGCGTCCCCGCCGCGTCGGCGAGCCGGGCGCGGGCCTGGCCGCGGCGGCGCTCGCCGCGTTCGCGCCCGCCGCGCAGCCGCGCGTCCAGCGGGCGCAGGTCACCGCGCTCGGCGGCGCTGAACAGCGGCGCCAGCTCGCGGTGCTCGGCCTCCAGCCGGTCGATCAGCTTGCGGTACTTCAGCTGCCCGCGGGCCCGCCGCCAGCACTGCCTGACCTCCTTGACCCGCGCCGCGACCTGCGGCCCGGTGAGACCGTCGAGGGTGGCTCGTCCGTTGAACGGCGGTGTGGAGGACGGGAGGTCGCCCAGCGCGTACCGGACGCGCAGATCCTCGGGAGGCTGGTCGCCCGCGTCCCGCGCGGGCTCCAGCACCTCCCGCCGGTAGTCGTCGTCGAACGCCACGGGCGCCTCCAGAGGCCGGCGGGCCGCTAGCTGACCTGGACCCGGGAGAGGGCCTTCCGGGAACGCTCGACCTCCTCCTCGGACATCCCGCCGACGTCGATCTTCAGTTCCAGCCGCTCGCCGGTCTCCTTCTCCACGGCCGTGACGTTCAGCAGGCCGGACGAGTCGAGCGCGAACGTGACCCCGATCGGCCAGCCCGCCTTCTTGCCCGGCGGGATGCGGATCTCCCCGGTCGCGATCTCGGTGTTGTCGATCAGGTCGGGTGACTCCACGGCCCCGGCCTGCTCCATCACCCGGATGTCGGCGGACGCCTGGTCGTCGTAGACGGTGAAGAAGTCCTCGGTCTTCGCGGCGGGCAGCTCGTCGTTGGCGTGCACGAGGTGCGCGACGTTCTCGGCGCCGGTCTCCCGGTCGACCACGACGATCCCGAACGCGTGCGACGCGACCGTCTTGATCTGCCGCCCGGCGATCTGCTTCTGCTGCTCGGCGGACAGGCCCGCGCGGCTCGCCATCTCCTCGGCGCGCTCGGCGGCGCCCTCGCGGACGAGCCGCCGGTAGGTCTCCTCGAACGCGTACAGCGACGCGCCCTTGGCGACCGCGAGGTCGGGGTCCTGCAAGCGGGGGGACATGCCCAGCTCGGTCTCCAGCCGCGCCGCGACGACCGGCATCTTCGTGGATCCGCCGACCAGGACGAGGTCGTCGTAGTCGTCGACGTTCTTGTCGGCGGCGGTCGCCAGGGTCCGGCCGGTGATCTCGACGGTCCGGTCGAGGAGGTCCTTGGTCAGCTCCTCCAGCTTCTCCCGCGTCACCTCGACCGACGCGACCCGCCCGCCGTGCATGACGCGGACGGTGTGCGAGGTGCGGGTGGTGAGGGCCTTCTTGGCGTCCTCGGCGTCCCGGCGGAGCTGCTGCTCGGTCTGCTTGTCGTCGAGCGGGTCGCCGGCGTCGGGGTGCTCGGCGCGGAACCGCTCGGCCAGGTGCTCGACGAGCCGCGCGTCCCAGTCGGCGCCGCCCAGCTCGTGGTCGCCGTCGGTGCACACCACCTCGATGTGCCCGTCGCGCAGCGTGATGACCGTGGTGTCGAACGTCCCGCCGCCCAGGTCGTACACCAGGATCGTCCTGTCCTGTTCGGGGTTCAGGACGCCGTAGGTGATCGCGGCGGCGATGGGCTCCGACACGATGTCGATGACGTTCAGCCCGGCGATCCGCCCCGCCTTGCGGGTCGCGTCGCGCTCGGCGGCGCCGAAGTAGGCGGGGACGGTGATGACCACGTCGCGGGTCTCCTCGCCCGTCGTGGTGCGCGCGTCCGTCGCGAGCTTGAGCAGGATGAACGCCGACAGCTCCTCGGGGGTGAAGTCGATCCCGTGGATGGGGCGCGTCACGTCCCGGCCCATGTCGCGTTTGACGAGGCTGACGACGTTGTCGGGCTCCAGGACCGCGGTGTCCTTCGCGGTGGCGCCGACGACGACGTTCTCGCCGCTCTCGAAGTAGACGACGGACGGGGTGGTGTCGGTGCCCTCCAGGTTGCGCAGGACCGCCGGCCGCCCGACATCGTCGATGGAGGCAATGCAGGAGTACGTGGTTCCGAGGTCGATCCCGTAGACAGCCATGTCCCTCACCTATCGGTACCGAGTCCGCTGTTCATCGTCTCGCCGCGCCCCGTCCCGCGCAGGCGATTCGAGCCGGTCCCGACCGCTGGACCAGCCCCGTTCGACCCGGTTTCGGGGTCGTCGTCCACCTTTTCTTTCGCGTCGCCGTGCTGGCCGACGCCGTGCTGGCCGACCCCGTGCTGGCCGACCCCGTGTTTGCCGACCCCGTGTTTGCCGACGCTGACGGCCGCCTTGCGCAGCACCTTCCCGCTCTGCTCGAACCCGTCGGACTGGACGGTCGCCACGGTGCCGTCCCGCATCGGGTCGTCGACGGGCGTGACCGCGACGGGCCGGTGCCGCGACGCGTCGTAGGGGGTGCCCGGCTCGACCGTGAACCTCTCCACGCCGAGCCGCGCCAGGGCGTCCGCGACGTCGTCGGCGAGCGCCTCCAGCAGCAGCGCCGTCTGCGCCGGATCCGGCGGGTCGGCCAGGTCCGGGGCGGCGAGCCGGCCCGACTCGCGGCGCGCCTGGTCGTGCAGCCGGTACAGCGCGGCGCGGACCGGCTCCAGCATCGCCTGGAGTTCGCCGCGCCGCAGCCGCTGGTTCTCCTCGTGCAGCCGGTCGATCACGGCCTCGCGGTGCGCGGCGCGCTCGTGCTCGCGGTCGAGCCGCGCGGCGAGCCCCGCCAGGGCGTCCCTGACGTCGGCGCGGAACGCCTCACCCTCCGGGCCCTCCGGATCGGGTGGGACGGCGCCGCGCACGTCGGTCGGCGCCGCTTCGTCCCCGGCGTCCCTTCCGGGCGCCCGCTCCGGCTCGGTTCCGGAATCCTCGTTGACTGGGGGGTCCCCGTCCCTCGACACGTGGAGTTACCTTAATCCTGGGTGGCGTGCGGCGATAGGCCTGCTGATGACCTTCATTGGACTCTAGTTTGACCGGTACCCGCCATTCCAGCACCGCCAACGGCGCGGTTTTGTCGTGGCGACACCTCTGGGTAACGCGGTGGAAACAGGCTTCACCGAAGGTGATGGCAGCGGAGAGCGGAGGTGGCGATGTTGCTGCGGATACGTATCCGGCTGCCCGACCGGCCCGGGTCGCTGGGTCAGGTGGCCCGCACCCTGGGCGCGGCGGGGGCCGACGTCGTCCAGATGGCGGTGCTGGAGCGCGACAACGGGCGGGCGATGGACGACTTCACGGTCGCGTGGCCCGCCGCGGCGGGCCTGGAGCGGCTGATCGACGGACTCGAAGCCGTCCCCGGCGTGGACGTCGTCGGGGTGTGGCCGACGGCCGAGCCGCAGGGCTCCCCGGAGGCCGCCTTGATCGGGCAGGTCGCGGCGCATCCGGAACGCGGCGCCGAGATCCTGGCGGACGCGGTCCCGGCCATCCTGAGCGCCGACTGGGCGGTGCTGGCCGAGCCGAAGGGCGAGGACTCCGGCGATGCGGTGCTCGTGTACGCCAGCGTCGGCGGGCAGGTCGGGGCCGACCTGCCGGGCCTCATGCCGCTGCGGCCGCGTGCCTTCACGGCGGCGGACGGCACGCACTACGCGGTCTGCCCGTTCTCCAGGGGCGGCGGCGCGCTGGTCGTCGCCCGGACGGGGGCGCCGCCGTTCCACCGGACCGAGGTGTCCCGCCTGGAGCAGCTCACGGGCGCGGCTGACGCCGTCCTGACCGGTGACCGCGCTGGACGTTCCGCCGTCTGACCCCGGCTCGGCACAGCCCTGATCTAGTTCGGCCCGGATCCAGTTCAGCCCGGATCTAGTTCGGCCCGGATTCGTTCGGCCCTGTTTAGTTCAGCAGGGCGAGGACGGTGTCCAGGTCGGTGAGGCAGGCGTCGGAGCCGAGCCCCTGCGCGACGGTCGCCGCTGCCGCTGTGCCCCAGCGCGCCGACTCCAGGACGTCCCGGTCCTGGACGAGCCCGGTGATGAACCCGGCGCAGTAGGCGTCGCCGCAGCCCGTGGTGTCGACGACCTCGACGGGCACGACCGGCAGCCGGTGCACGCCCTCGGCCGTCGCGACGAGGCTGCCCTCGCTCCCGAGCGTGACGATCACCGTGCCCGGCCCTTCGCCGAGCAGGGCTTCGGCGGCCTTCTCCGGGTCGCTCTCCCCGGTCATCGCGGCGGCCTGCTCCTCGTTGGGCAGGAAATGGTCGACATGCGGCAGGAACGCGGCGGCGCCGCCGAGGAGGTCGGGCATGTTGGACAGCAGGTCCATCGTGACCACGGTGCCGGTCTCGCGGGCGTGGGCGAGCATCTCGAAGAAGGCGGGGTCGTTGAGGCCGAACGTGACGTCCGGCCCGCCCAGGTGGACGACGCTCGCCGCGGCCAGCAGTCCCGGGCCGACGGCGCCGGCGGTGAGGGTCAGGTTGGCGCCCGGTACGTGGAAGCTGGGACGCCCGCCGTCCGGCCGGATCGGCAGGATCGACGCGCTCGTCTGGTCGGCGGTCCGCCGGACGAGCCCGCGGACGTCCACGCCGTTGCGCGTCATGATCGTCACCAGCAGGTCGCCGAGGTCGTCGTCCCCGATCGCGCCGACCGAGACGACGTCGTTGCCGAGCCTGGCGAGCGCGACCGCGGTCCCGGCGGCGGCGCCCGCGGCGGTGACCCTGATCTCGTCCAGGACGACGGTGTCCTGCCCGTCCGGGATGCCTTCCACGGGCCGCGCGAGCACGTCGAGGATGTGCGCGCCCAGTGTTACAACCGTCATGACCAGACCCCTTGAAGATCGTCAGGGTCGTAGCGTACGCGGTGAAGACCCCGAAACGTGAGAGGTATTCGTATGTTGCTGAAGGACGAGCGGGCCGAGCTGTGCGCGATCGGCCGCCGCCTCGCGGAGGCCGGCCTGGTCACCGGGGCGTCCGGGAACGTCAGCGTCCGGTCGGGCGACCTGGTCGCGGTCACGCCGGGCGGGATGATGCTGGACGGGATGGAGCCCGCCGACTGCCCGGTCGTGAATATGTCTGCCCGGCTGGTCGAGGGGGACAGGGCGCCCTCGTCCGAGACCCCGATGCACCTGGCCCTGTACGAGACGACCCCCGCGGCGGCCATCGTCCACACCCACTCGACCTACGGCGCCGTGGTGGCGACGACCATGTCCGAGCTGCCGCCGATCCACTACAACACCCTGCTGCTGGGCGGCGTGGTGAAGGTCGCCGAGTACGCCACCTACGGGACGCCCGAGCTGGCGGAGAACGTCCAGAACGCCATGGCCGGAGGGAAGCGCGCGGCGTTGATGGCCAACCACGGCGGCGTCACGATCGGCCGCGACCTGGAGGAGGCGTTCGAGAACGCCCGCCTCCTGGAATGGCTCTGCGGCGTCTACGTCCGGGCCAGGACGATCGGCGAGCCCCGCGTCCTCACCGACGGCGAGCTGGCGGCGGTGGTCGAGCGCGGCCTGCGCCCCCCGGAGTTCCCGCGTGTAACCTAACGCTTGTTAGGTCACCGTGGGAGGTCCGCTTTGCCCTTCGTCCTGATCGACAGGCCGCGCCCGCACATCACCCTCATCACCCTCAACCGGCCCGAACGCATGAACGCGATGGCGTTCGACGTCATGGTCCCGTTCCGGGAGGCGCTGGAAGAAGTCAGCCGCGACAACGACACCCGCGTCGTCGTCATCACCGGTGCCGGGCGCGGCTTCTGCTCCGGCGCCGACCTGGAGAACCCCGGCGACATCCCCGGCATCGACGGGCTCACGCTCCCCACCATCGCCCTGCGCTCGATGGAGCTGCTCGACGACGTGATCCGCGCGATGCGCCGCGTGCACCAGCCGGTCATCGCGGCGGTCAACGGCCCGGCGATCGGCGGCGGCCTCTGCCTGTCCCTGGCCGCCGACATCCGGCTCGGCGCCGACACCGCGCTGTTCCGCGCCGCCGGGATCAACAACGGCCTCACCGCGAGCGAACTCGGCCTCAGCTACCTGCTTCCCCGCGCCATCGGCTCGTCCCGCGCCTTCGAGCTGATGCTGTCCGGGCGCGACGTGGACGCCACCGAGGCCGAACGCATCGGCCTCCTGTCCCGCGTCGTCCCGTCCGACAAGCTCCTCGACGCCTCCTGCGAGCTGGCCGAGCGGATCGCCGGGTTCAGCCGCCCCGGCACCGAGCTGACGAAGCGGATGCTGTGGTCCAGCCTGGACGCGGCGAGCCTGGACGCCCACATGGGCCAGGAGGGCCTCGCCCAGCTCTACGTCCGCCTCACCACCCAGAACTTCGAAGAGGCCATCAAGGCCCGCAAGCAGAACCGCCCCCCGGACTTCAAGGACTGACGCGCGGCGACCGGCGTGACAGGCTGAGGGGGTCCTCAACTGTTGGGTGAAGAGTGATGAACGTGAGTGCTTGTGAGCGGGTCGGGCTTCGTCGGTGGGGGACGGTACGGTCCAGAGCGTGCAGGTGACTCAGGCGTACCGGTTCGCGCTGGACCCCACCCCTGAACAGGAGCGGGCGTTGTGTTCGCATGCGGGGGCGGCGCGGTTCGCGTGGAACTGGGGCCTGGCCGCCTGCATCGGCCGTTACGACATCGAGGGCCGGCGGTGGTCGGGGGGCGAGTTGCACCGGCTCTGGAACCAGGTGAAGAAGACCGATCCGGCGCTGGGCTGGTGGGGCGAGAGCTCCAAATGCGTCTACCAGGAAGCCTTCCGGGACCTGGACCGGGCGCTGCGTGTCGTCCGGTCCCGCAAAGGGGCCCGTAAGGGCCGCAGCCTGGGGTTCCCCCGGTTCAAGAAGCGAGGCCGGTGCCGCGACTCCTTCCGCTTCGGCGCCGGTGCCATGCGCTGCAGCGGCCGGACGGTGACGTTGCCTCGGCTGGGCACGATCGCCACGCACGTGTCCGAGCGCACCTACCTGTGCGACGGCTGTGGCCTGGTCCTGGACCGGGACGTCAACGCCGCCCGTAATCTGCTCGACCTCGCCGCCAGTGGGGCGGAGAGGCAAAACGCCTGTGGAGGCGATGTAAGACCCGGCCCCGCCGGGCAACCGCCCGCGAAACAGGAACCCGGCACCGCGCATGCGGGTGAGACCGGGACCGCCGCCGCGCAAGCGACGGCTACCCCAAGGGCGAATGCTCGCATTCGCTCACACATTGCGGGTAACGGTGCCGAAGCTCTCGCCTGACGACGCGCGGCGGCTGCTGACGACGGTCCCGGTGGTGCGCCTGGCGACCGTTGGGGAGGACGAGCGGCCGCACCTCGTCCCAGTGACGTTCACCGTCCACCGGGGGACCGTCTACACGGCCGTCGACCACAAGCCCAAGAGCACGCGGGACCTGCGGCGGCTGGCCAACATCCGCGCCAACCCGCACGTCGCGCTGCTGGCCGACCACTACGAGGACGACTGGAGCCGGCTCTGGTGGGTCCGTGTGGACGGCCACGCGAACATCGTGGAGGACGCCTCGAAGATGGCCGGACCCGTCCGGCTGCTCGCCGACCGCTACCCCCAGTACCGCGACCGCCCGCCCGAAGGCCCGGTCATCGCCGTCACGATCGACGGCTGGAGCGGCTGGGCGGCGTCCTGAGGCCTGTCAGCAGGCCTGTCAGTCCCAGGCTCCGCCGATCCTCGCGAGGTCGGCGGCGTACTCGATGCGGGTGGACCACTCGTCCGGCCAGGCGTCCATGCCGAGGTGTGCGCCGGCGAAGGCGCCCGCCAGGCACGCGATCGAGTCGGAGTCGCCGGAGCTGGCGGCGCCGCGCCAGATCGCCTCGACCGGCTGCTCCGGGAACAGCAGGAAGCACAGAAGGCCGGTGGCCATCGCCTCCTCGGCCGTCCAGCCCGCCCCGGTGATCTCGCAGGGGTCGGACGTGCGGTCGCCGCGCCCGAGAGCCTCGTCCAGGTGGTCGAGGACGGTCAGGCACTCGTCCCAGCCGCGGGCGATGAACGTCTCGGGGGCGTCCATGCCCGGCTGCTGCCACAGCGTGCCCAGCCACCGCTCGTGGTAGACGGTCCGCTGGTCGTGGCAGCGGGCGCGGAGCGCCGCGGGCAGGCCGGACGGGTCCATCCCGTCGGCCAGCCACCGGACGGCGAACGCCGTCAGCTCGCTGGCGGCCAGCCCGGTCGGGTGCCCGTGGGTGAGCGCGGCCTGCAGCTGCGACGCGCCCGCCCGAGTCTCGTCGGTGAGGCCGGGAGCGAGGCCGACCGGCGCGACGCGCATGTTGGCGCCGCAGCCCTTGGAGCCCGCCACGGTGGCCTCCACCCAGGGCTTTCCGGCCGCCAGGCCTTCGCACGCCCGCAGGCACGTGTGGCCAGGCGCGCGGTTGTTGTCGGGGCTGTTCAGCCAATCGACGAACCGCCGCCGCCACATCGGCGTGACCAGCTCGGCGGTGAAGGGAGGGTTCTCCAGAGCGTCCAGGAGAGCGACGCCGACCGCGATCGCCATCTGCGTGTCGTCGGTGACCAGCGCCGGATCGCCGTTGAGCTGCGTCGGCCCGTGCTCGCCGAAACGGCGGTGGATCTGTTTCATGGTGAGGAACTCGGTCGGCGCGCCGAGGGAGTCCCCGTACGCCATCCCGAACATCGCCCCGCTCGCCCTTCTCATGGGCGGCATTCTGCCTCAATCGGTATGGGCGCCGCGGAAACCGGCGGGCGTCATGCCGTAGCAGCGGACGAACCAGCGCGTCAGATGGCTCTGGTCGGCGAACCCCGTCACCGCCGCGACGTCACCGATCGCATCGCCCCGGGCGAGCAGCCGCCGCGCCGCGCGCAGCCGCAGCTGGCGCTGGTAGTCGCTCGGCGCCATCCCGTAGACCCGCCGGAACCCCCGGTACAGCGCGAACCTGCTGCACCCCGCCGCCTCGGCCAGCTCGTCGGCGCCCACGTCGTCCAGCGCTTCGAGCCGCCGCCGCGCCCGCTCGACGGCACCCGTCGCGGGCGAGGCGCGCAGCGGCCGCGTCGAGGCCCGGCCGACCATCGAGCCGACCGTCGCGGTCAGCAGCTCGTCCCGCCGCAGCGCGGACGCACCGCCCAGCAGCGCCGCGTGCAGGCCGCGCAGATTCCGCGCCAGGACGGGATCGGCCACGACGGGCGAGTCGAACAGCGGCGGCCCCACCGGACGGTCGGTGATGTCGGCGAGCACGTCCGAGACCAGCTCCGGGCCGATGTGGACGATCCGGTACGTGAAGCCCAGCTCGTCGGCGGGGTGGCCGTCGTGCGGGTCGTCGGGATTGAACGCGATGACCATCCCGGCCGCGCTGGTGTGGGCGTCGCCGCGGCACCGGAACGCCTGGTATCCGTCCTCGGTGACGCCGAACGAGTACGTCTCGTGGCTGTGCCGGTGGTAGACGTGCCGCTCGAACCGCGCGTGCATCGCCTCCAGCGGGCGGTCGGCCGACCGCCAGTACCTGCTCCATTCCACGCGGTCCAGTCTGCCGCGCACGAGCGTCCAAGACACCCCGTCCCGCCCGGGGGCATCCTCGGGGGCATGCGCTTCGACACCAAGATCGGGATCGTGGTCCGGGACGACCTGGCCGCGTGGCAGCGGCTCAACGTCACCGCGTTCCTCGCTAGCGCCGTCGCGGGCCGCTTCCCGGGCGTCATCGGCGAGCCGTACGAGGACGCTTCCGGCAACGCCTACCTGGCGATGTTCCGGCAGCCCGTCCTGGTCTACGAGGCCGGCGCCGAGGAGATCCGCAAGGCCCACGCACGCGCCCTCAGCCGCGAGATGGACACCGCCGTCTACATCGAGGACATGTTCAAGACCGGCCACGACGAGGCCAACCGCGAGACCGTCCGCGCCGTCACGGCCGACGAGATGCCGCTCGTCGGGTTCTGCGTCCACGGCCCGAAGAACGGCGTGGACAAGGTCCTCAAGGGGTTGCGGCTGCACCCGTGAGCCCGGCCATCTCGCCGAGGCGCTCGCGATGGCGGTCCGGCGTCCCGAACAGCTGCCGGGACGACTGGGCGCGCTTGAAGTACAGGTGCGCGTCGTGCTCCCACGTGAACCCGATGCCGCCGTGCAGCTGGATCGCCTCGCCGGCCGTGTGGAAGAAGGCGTCCGAGCAGTACGCCTTCGCCACCGCCGCCGCGTGCGGCAGCTCCTCCGGGCTCTCGTCGGCCACGGCCGCCGCGTTCAGCACCGCCGACCGCGCCGACTCCACCAGCACGAACATGTCCGCGCACCGGTGCTTGATCGCCTGGAACGACCCGATCGGACGCCCGAACTGGTACCGCACCTTCGCGTACTCCACCGTCATGTCGAGGGTCGCCTGCGCCCCGCCGAGCTGCTCGGCGGCCAGCGCCACGGCCGCGACGTCCATGGCGCGCCTGATGGCGCCCTCCCCGCCGACCTTGCGCGCCGGGACGCCGTCGAACTCGATCCGCGCCAGCTTCCGCGTCTGATCGAGGGTGGGCAGCACCTTCCGCTCGACTCCTGCCACGTCCTCCACGGCGTACAGCCCGACACCGTCCGCGCCCCTGGCCGCGACGAGAATCAGATCGGCGACGTGCCCGTCCAGGACGAAGTTCTTCGTCCCGCGCAGCACCCCGCCCTCGAATGTGGCCGACACGGACCCGAGATCCCAGCTCCCGCCGTCCTCGGCCACCGCGAGCGTCGCGACCGTCGAACCGTCGGCGATTCCCGCCAGCAGGTCATGCCCGCCGTCCCCCGCCTCCAGAGCAGCCGCGGCCGCGATCGTGGCGAGGAACGGCGCACACACCACGGCCCGTCCCATCTCCTCGAACACGACGGCCAGCTCCCGCATCCCGAACCCCGCGCCGCCGTGCTCCTCGCCGATCGCGAGGCCCTGCAACCCGAGCTGCCCGGCCATCTGCGCCCACACCTCGGGGTCGTAGCCCTCGGCCGTCTCCATCAGCCGCCGCACCTCGGCGGAAGGGGACCGGTCGGCGAAGAACCGCCGCAACGCGTCCGCCAGCTCCCGCTGTTCCTCCGTGACGACGAGCTGCATCCGGATGGCCTCCCCACGTGTCCTGAACCGCCGGGCCATCATGCCGCAGCCCGCTCACCCCGCTCCCGGGCGCTCCCGCCCACCGGGACGGTCAGGGCGCCCAGTCGTGCGGCCCGAGCACGTACCCCTTGCTGGTCGAATGCAGGTGGTTGGCCGACACCAGATGCCCGAGCGCCGCCCACAGTTCCTCCTCGGGCGCGCCGACGAGCTCCTCGATCGTGTCGAAGTCCGCCGCCCCGCCGCCCTTGTCGATCGTCGCGACGGTCTCGTACACGGCCAGCTCGAAGTCCGACAGCTCCTGAACGTCCCCACGCCTGAACTTTCGCTCATCCATAGCCGAACCGTGCCCGTTCCCGGCCCGTTCTACCTGCCACAGACGGGACCCGGGCCGTACGCTGGAGGCGTACGCTCATTCAATTACGATCTGTATGCGAAAGGTGGCGCTCTGCTCATATACTCGCTCGCGAGGAAAGGAGCAGAGCATGACTGTGATGGTTCATGAGCCTCTGTCGCACGAGGACACCGACGTTCTCCTGGAAGGTTTCCTCGCCCTTGAAACCCCCGAGGGCTTCCGAGCCGAGCTGATCGACGGAGAGATCGTCGTGACCCCACCCCCCCTTGGCGGCCATGAGCGATGCATAGGTCAGATCCTTCGCCAGGTCATCCGGTACAGCGCCACGGAGTTCGAATGCTCTTGCAACAAGGGCCTTAGGGTGCCGGGGGCCGACGGGCACCCGGACAGCCGCGTGATCCCGGACATCACCTTCGTCTCCATCGAGTCGGACCCCTTCCGCGAGGCCGAGGCATGGATGCCGGCCGAGAATGACGGCATCGTCATGGTCGTCGAGGTGACGTCGTCCCGGCCGAGGCGGGATCGAGAGGCCAAACGGGCCGGGTACGCACGGGCGGGCATTTCGTTCTACCTCCTGGTGGATCGTGAAGAACAGACGGTGACGCTGTTCAGGGGGCCCGACGGGACGGCCTACAGGCACACGGACCAGGTGCCGTTCGGCAAGGCTCTCCCCCTGCCCGAGCCGTTCGAGATCGAGCTGGACACCTCAGGTTTCGCCTGAGACGGCCTTGGGCCGGGCAGGGCCGGGTTTCACTGCCCTGCCCGGCGCGAATATATGCCTTGACAGGCATATGGCTTCAGGGGAATATAGACGTATGTCCGTTGATGCGTTCACCGTGCTCGCCGAGCCGACCAGGCGCCTGATCCTCGGTCGGCTGCTGGAGGACGAGAGCGGCGTGAACGAGCTGGTCGAGGCGCTCGACATCAGCCAGCCCAGGGTGTCCAAGCAGTTGAAGGTGCTCCGGGAGGCCGGTTTCGTCACGTGCCGTACGGAGGCGCAGCGGCGGATCTACCGCATCCAGCCGGGCCCCTTCCAGGCACTCGACGACTGGCTTCAGCCGTATCGCGCCCTCTGGGACCGGCACCTCGACGCTCTCGAGCGCCACCTCGACAACCTGGAGTGACCATGACCTCCGACGCATACCGCCCGAGCC
>NZ_SMKK01000073.1 GCF_004348425.1 Actinomadura sp. 7K507 | reverse complement strand
GCGGAGGATCCCCTCGCGCTGGGCGGCGATCGGCTCGCGGCCCGTGCGGAGGTATTCGAGGACGGCTTCGGAGTCGCGGTCGCTCGTCGCCGGGACGCGTTCGGCGGGGCGGAGTGCGCCGGGCGGGTAGGCGCCGTCGGACGTGCGGACGAGGTGGCCGTTGACGAGCCAGCCGGGTGCCGGGGCCGGGGCGGTGAGCGGGCGGGCGTCGCGGCCGGCGAAGAGGGGCAGCGGGTCCACCGGGACGCCGGCGGCCGCCAGTTCGGCAAGGGCGTGCAGGAGGCGGGTGAGGCCGTTCTCGCCAGGGGCGTCGCAACTCACGGCGGTGTGCGGGCGGTCGCCGAGGATCTCGCCGACCCGGCCGGTGAGGACGCCTCCGGGGCCCGCCTCGACGAAGGTGCGGGCGCCCGCGGCGTACATGGCCTCGATCCGCTCCGCGAAGCGGACGGGCGCGGCGATCTGTCCGGCGGCGGCGATCTGTCCGGCGAGGGTGGCGGCGAGTTCGGCGGGTTCGGTGTCGTAGGGGGCGGCGGTCGTGTCGGCCCAGACGGGGAAGGCGGGCGAGCGGAGGTCGCGGCCGAGGAGGTCGGCGCGCAGGTCGGCGGACGCCTCGGCGCGGGCGGCGCTGAGCTCGACCATGTCGGTGTCGTCGAAGACGCCGGCCGCGCAGAGCGCCACGAGTTCGCCGAGGTCGTGGCCGGCGGCGAGGTCGGGGTGGACGCCGACGGCGGTGAGCAGGCGGTGGACGGCGAGTCCGGCGATGCCGAGGGCGGGCCGGGCGGCCCGGGTGATCTCGGCCTGGTCGCGGCCGGTCTCGTCCGGGGTGAACGCGGCGGGCGGGAACATCGCCGGGGCGTACCGTCCGCCGGCCAGGCGGAGGAGGCGCTGCAGGCGGGGGAAGGCGACGAAGAGGTCCGCGAGCATGTTGGGCCGCCGGCCGCCCTGGCCGGGGAACAGGAACGCGACCTGGCCCGGATCGCCGGCGCGGACGAACACGCCCGGCGCCGGGCGGAACTCCCCCGCGAGCGCGAGCTTGCGCCGCAGGTCGTCCAGGTCCGTGGCCACGAAGGCCGCCTGGAGCGGCCCTTGGAGGGACGCGGCCGTCCGCGCGAGGTCGCGGAGGCGGGGCCCCTCCGCGGACAGTTCCAGGAGCCGGTCGATCCCGGCGCGAGCGGCGGGACGGTCGGCGGCGCGGATCAGGAACAGCTCCGCCGGCCACTCGGCGAGCCCGGAGACGGGTTCGGGCGCGCCGTCGTATCCGGACAGGACGGCGTGGAAGTTCGCGCCGCCGTAGCCGGAGCCGCTCACCCCCGCGTACCGGTCGCCGGGACGGGCCGCCCACGGCCGCGCGGCGCCGCCGAACGCGAACGGGCCGTCCGGTGTCCACGCGGAGTTGGGACGGACGAGGTGCGGCGTCCCCGGGAGCACGCCCGTGTGCAGGGCGTACGCGGTCTTGATGAGGCCGGCGAGCCCCGCGGCGCATCTGGTGTGCCCGATCTGCGCCTTGACCGAGCCGAGGGTGACGGCGCCCGCGGCGGAGTCGGTGAACACCGACGTCAGGGCGGTGAGTTCCGTCCGGTCAGCGGCCTCGTCGCCGGTCCCGTGCGTCTCGATGAGGCCGACCCGGGCGGGTGGGACGCCCGCGCGTTCGTAGGCGCGGTCCAGGGCGCGCCGCTGGCCGGCGGCGCCGGGGGTGGTGAGGTCGGGGGCGCGGCCGTCGCCGGCTCCGGCGACGGACTTGACGACCGCGTAGATCCGGTCGCCGTCGCGTTCGGCGTCCCCGAGGCGCTTGAGGACGACGCACGCGACGCCCTCGCCGGGCACGATGCCGTCCGCGGACGCGTCGAGGGCGGCGGAGCGGCCCGTCGGGGACAGCGCCGAGGCCAGCAGCAGGTAGTCCTGGACGCCGTTGCTCAGGTCGGCGCCGCCGCACAGGGCCATGTCGCTGGCGCCCGCGGCGAGGTCCTTGCAGGCGGCGTCGAGCGCGGCCAGGGACGCGGCGCCCGACGCGTCGACGGTGTAGCCGGTGCCGCCGAGGTCGAGGGCGCCGGCGATCCGGCCGGCGATCACGCTGGTGAGGACGCCGGGCAGCGAGCCCCCGTCCGGACGCGGGAGCCGCTCGTCCAGCGCGGCCGGGACCTCGCCGAGGTAGGACGGGAGCGTCGCGCGGACGCCGTACGCGGTACCGAGGTCTCCGCCGCCGGCGGCGCCGAAGAACACGGACGTTGCTGCGCGGTCGAACGGACGGTCGGCGTACCCGGCGTCGTGGAGCGCGCGGGACGCGACCTCCAGGGAGAGGAGCTGGATCGGGTCGACGCCGCCGAGCGCGTCCGGCGGGATGCCGTACGCGTGGGGATCGAACGGGACGTCGGGGATGAAACCGCCCCATTTGGACGGCGTCTTCCCTTCGGCTGACGGGTCGTAGTGGATCTCCGGGTCCCAGCGCTCGACCTCGGTGACGGAGTCCACGCCCGCGACGATGTTCGCCCAGTACCCGTCGGCGTCGCGGGCGCCGGGGAAGACGCAGCCGATCCCGATGATCGCGATGTCGGCCGGGCGCGCCGCGTCCGCCGGGTCCGGGTGCGGGCGCGTGCCGGCGAGGCCCAGTTCGGCGGAGCGGGCGGCGAGGAACGTCGTGGCGCCGTTCGTGACCTGCTCGTGCAGGTCGGCGATGGTGGACGTGGCCGAGCGCAGCGCCGCGACCTGGCCCATCGTGTACATGCCGCCGGTCCGCTGCTCGGCGGCGTCGACGGGATGGCCGCGGCGCAGGCCCTTCGCGGCGATGCGCAGGCGGCCGAGGTTCAGCTTCTCGAGGCGGCGCCGCACCTCGTCGCGGGACATCCCGACCTGTTCCAGCTCCCGGCGGGTCTCCGCGAAGGCCTCCACGTACGGGGTGCGGGCGCAGCGGGTCACGAGGCCGGGCGACGACTCCAGCAGGGCAGTCCCCTCGCTGCCGAGCGCGGTGTCCTGGTAGCCCGGCAGGATCGCGCCCGTCGCGACCGCCTCCGGGGTGAACAGGTACGCGGTGCCCATCAGCACGCGGACATCGGCGCCCCTCTCCGCCAGCGGCCCCGCCAGCGCGGCCACCATGGCGGCGGAACGTTCGTCGTGGATCCCGCCCGCGAACATCACCGACAGCTCGCCCGCGTCGCCGCCGAGCTCCATCAGCCGCTCGACCTGCGCCTCCCAGAGCGGGAAGGCCGCGCGCGGCCCGATGTGACCGCCGCACTCCCGGCCCTCGAAGACGAACTTCCGCGCGCCCTCGTCCAGGAACCGGTCCAGCAGATCGGGCGACGGGACGTGCAGGTACGTGCCGACCCCGGCGGCCTCCAGCGGCTCCGCCTCCGCCGGGCACCCGCCGGCGATGAGCGCGTGCGGGGGCCCGGCCGCGCGGACGGCGGCGAGTTGCGCCTCGCGGACGCCGGGCGGCACGACCCCGGCGACGCCGACGCCCCACGGGCGTCCGCCGAGCCGGTCGGCGGTCTCGCGCAGCAGCGCCTGCACCCGGTCGCCGTCCATCATGGCGAGCGCCAGGAACGGCAGGGCGCCCTCCTGGGCGACCGCGCCGGCGAACGCCGAGCAGTCGCTGACGTGCGGCATCGGCCCCTGCACGACCGGGTACGCGGGGCTGGACGCGTCGTCGCGCGGGGCCAGCGGCTCAGCCCGGACGGCGGCCCGCAGGTGCGCGCCGATCTGCTCGCGGACCGCCTGGACCACTCCCCCGGCGGTCTTGTGGCGGTCGGCGAGCGTGGCGGCGAGCGGCCCGTCCTGCCCCACCGCGGCGGCGACCTCGGCGGGCAGGTCCATCTCCCGGACGAGCGCGAGCTGCACGTCCAGGACGACCCCGTCCGCGCCTCCCGCGACAGCCGCCGCGGCCGTGTGCGGCCCGATGCCGCCCGCCGCGTACACCGGGACGTCCACGGACGGGTCGCCCAGCAACCGTTGGAGCAGGACGAAAGCGGTCAGGTCGCCCACACGGCCGCCCGCCTCGGCGCCCCGCGCGATGAGCCCCACGTCGCCGGTGAACCCGCGGGCGACGGGGATGACGGCGGCCGCCTCGTCCGGCCCCACGACCTCGATCAGGAGACGGCGCCCGCGCGCGAAACCGGCAACGTCGAGCGAGTCGTCGGACCGCAGCGCGGGCGCGTCCACCAGGACGGTGTCGGCGGCGGCGGGGATCTCGGCCGGCCTGATGCGGCACCCGGCCGGGACGCGGACGCCGAACGGGCCCGTCCACCAGCGGCGTACGTCGGCGAGGGCGGCGAGGCCGGACGCCCGGTCGGCGCCGAGGTCGAGCACGCCGGTCCCGCCCGCGCGCGCGACCGCCACGGCCAGATGGGACGCGGGCCGGCCGAACGGGGTGACCCCGATGATCTCGGCCCGGAGGCGGTCCCCCGGCCCCTGCCCGTACTCGCCCGTGTCCGCCGCCATGCGCTGCCCTCCGACGTCCCGCCCGGCCCGGTCCGGACCGGCGCGGCTCGCAACAACGGTGCGCAACACTACGGTCGGCGACCCTCCCGTTACCGGGACGACACACCCGGGTGCGCGCCGATGACGGCGCCGCAAAGGACATTGGAACGTCCCTTGACGTGCCGAAGACCTGCGACGGGTGCTCGCGGGCGCCCGCGCGGGTTCAGACGGTGGCGGGGGCGCGCTGCGGGCGGATGCCGTGCCTGACGATGCCCTCGTCGAGCCAGCGGTCCAGATGCCGCCACGTCGTCGTCTTGGCCGATCGTCCGGTCAGCACGCCCAGATGGCCGCCGGAGGCGATCTCGAACCGCACCTGCGGCGACCCGGCCAGCAGCCGGATGAGGGGCAGGACTGCCCGGACCGGCGCGAGGACGTCGCCGCGCCCCGCGATGGCCAGGACCGGCACGGCGACCCGGCGGAGCTCCACCCGGCGGTCGCCGATCTCGATGCCGCCGCGCATCAGCGGGCTGTCCCGTAAAAGGGTCCGGTAAGTCCGCCGCGCGGCGCGGCCCGGGTAGGCGATCATCGTATCCGTGAAATGATCGACGGCCTCGGCCTGCGCCAGGTAATCGAGATTGTCAAGGTTGGTCAGTATCCTGTAAGGACGCAGCGCGAATTTGTCTATTCCGGCGACCCGGTAGGCCCGTTTCACCAGTGGCCGGGGCAGGCCGCCGAACATCAGCCCGAGCACGTCAGCCTCGGCCCCGCGGGTGAGGCCGAGCAGCGGCCGCAGCGGCGCCGCCAGCCGTACCGCGCCCGCGTCGACCGGCGCGGCGATCACGGCGACGGACGCGATCGGCAGGCCCGGGTCGTCGGCGGCCGCGAGCAGGGAGAAGATCCCGCCCAGGCACCAGCCGACGAGCTGGACGGGCTGTCCGCCCGCGTCCCGGCTGACCGCCCGGATCGCGCCGGGCAGCACGTCCCCGATCCACTCCGCCAGCCCCAGGTCACGGTCGCCGTGCCGGACCGGCGCGTAGTCGAGGAGGTAGCTGCGCCGTCCCGCGCGGACGACGTGCTCGGCGAGGCTGCACCCGCGGCGCAGGTCGTAGCAGCGCGCAGGCGCCGCCGGCGGCGGGACGAACAGAACCGGCGGGCCCGCCGGCACCACCCCCTCGGGCGGCCGGTAGCGGAACACCGACCGCCGCGGCGCGTCGTCGATCATTTCCGCCGGCATCGGACGCAGATCGGCCACCTGCCCGGTCAGCACCAGCTGGAGGAGATTGGACGTGGCGGCTCGCAGGCCTCGCGGGGAGAGGATCATTCCGTCATTATCCATCCGCATTCGGCGAACACCCCCGGGTGCGCATTGACCAAAGGCGGCCGTTCCGCACAGCACGGCCTACCTAGGCATTAATACACTGGTCAGAGCGCACCCGATAACGTCCGCCTGTGAATCCTTCGTTAATTCGGATTGACACCGGACGGTTTCGGGGCACGCCGCCGCGGCCGGGGACCGTGCCGAGACGGCCCCGCGGGCCGCGGAGTCACCGCCTGCCGCGTCTAAACGGGGCGTCCCACCCGAACGGCCGCGATCCGGCCACCGCGGCCGACAGCACCACCACCACGGACGTCCCGCCGATCAGGTTGATGCCGGACGTCGCGAGCGCCGCGTCGAACGGGCCCTTCAGCGTCAGCGGCAGGATCGTCAGCAGCGCGACCGCGATACCGCCGATCCACGCGAACGCCCGGACCGGGCGCGCCGCCGTCGCCAGCAGCAGATGCATCAGCGCGGTCGCCTGGATCGTCGCCGCCATCGCGCACAGCGCGTAGCTGGTCGCGGCGGGTTCCGCGGCGGTGTGCTCGCCCGCGAACACCGGGACCTGCACGCCGAACATGGCGCGCAGCCCGATGACCGCCGCGAACGACAGGACCGCCCCGGCGAACGCGGCGGCTCCCCCCGTCCACCACAGCGGGCGCAGCGGCGGCCCGGAGCGGCCGGAAATCTCCTCGTGCAGCGCGACGAAGTCCTCGTACCGTCTCGCCGGCGCCTCCACCGGGCGCCGCCGCGCCGTGGAGGGACACCGGAACGACCGTTCCCAGGGCCGTGGCGCAGGGCGGCCGGCGGGCCTGCCCGGCAGGCCGCCGGAGTACCGCCCGAATGACGAATCGGGCATGTTCCCTCCCCCGGTGCGAACGTAAGGAGTGCTACCCGGCACCGAACGTGGGGACTCCCCCCAAGCACACCATTTTGCCGATGTTTGGCCGCGTTGCCCGGCATGACGGGCCCCGCCGGGACGCGAAGATCCCCGGAGAGACGGGCTCCCCGGGGATCTCGGCCGCTCCGGTCAGACCTGGCCGGCCTTCTCCAGCGCCGCGCAGCAGGTGCCCGTGATCAGGCGGGCGACCACGTACGGGTCGACGTTGGCGTTCGGCCGGCGGTCCTCGATGTAGCCCTGCTTGTCGACCTCGACCTGCCACGGGATCCGCACCGACGCGCCACGGTCCGACACGCCGTAGCTGAACTCGCTCCACGGCGCCGTCTCGTGCATGCCGGTCAGCCGCCGCTCTATGTCGGCGCCGTACCCGGCCACGTGCTCCTGCGCCTTCTCGGCGAGCGCCTCGCACGCCGTGATGATCGCGTCGTACCCCTCGCGCATGGCCTTGGTCGAGAAGTTCGTGTGCGCCCCCGCGCCGTTCCAGTCGCCCTCGACCGGCTTCGGGTCGAGGGTCGCGGAGACGTCGTGGTCCTCGGCGATGCGGTAGAGCAGCCACCGCGCGACCCACATGTGGTCGCCGACCTCGAGCGTTCCCGCCGGCCCGATCTGGAACTCCCACTGCCCCGGCATGACCTCGGCGTTGATGCCCGAGAGCTTCAGCCCGGCGGCGAGGCAGGCGTCCATGTGGGCCTCGACGATGTCGCGGCCGAACACCTCGTCGGCGCCGACACCACAGTAGTAGAAGCCCTGCGGGGCCGGGTAGCCGCGCTCGGGGAAGCCCAGCGGCCGCCCGTCCTTGAAGAACGTGTACTCCTGCTCGATGCCGTACCAGGAGTCCTGCGCCGCGTACTGCTCGGCGATCGGACGCAGCTTGGCGCGCGTGTTGGTCTCGTGCGGCGTCCCGTCCACGAGGAAGACCTCGCACAGCACCAGCTTGTTCTCCCCGCCCCGGATGGGGTCGGGGCAGGAGAAGACCGGCTTGAGGACGCAGTCGGAGTTGTCACCTGGCGCCTGGTTCGTGCTGGACCCGTCGAAGCCCCAGTCCGGCAGGTCGGCGCCGTCGGCCAGAATCCTCGTCTTCGACCGCAGCCGCGCGGTCGGCTCGGTTCCGTCGATCCAGATGTACTCGGCCTTGTAGCTCACGTGGGTCCCTTCGAGGAGGTTCGGCACGTCACACGCTGCCAATCGGGCATTTCTGACCTGTTGCCCGTTTGTGAACGTCATGTAAACGGCCTAATGGAAGGGGTTAATGCCCGAATCGACTAGATTCCGGGCATCCACCTCACTCCGTACCGGACGCGGCCTGGTCGCCGAGGACCTGCGCGCGGACGCCCGCGAAGAACGCGACGAGGACGTCCACGCACTCCTCGATGTCGGGGTAGCGGCCGTCCAGGTGGCCGATCGCCATCGCCTCGGTCAGGGACGTGACACCGTCGGCGACCATCTCCAGCCGCAGCGCGCGCTCCGGCGTGTCCGCCGGGATGCCCGCGGCGACGAGATCCTCGACCAGACCGGCGCGGGTGTCCGCGGCGCGGCGGCGGGCGGCCTCGCCCAGCGGGGTGGCGCGGTCGAAACGGGCCCGGACGTTGAGCCGGAAGAACTCGGGGTGGGCGCACATCTTCTCGAGCGGGACGCGGAACGCCTCCCGGAGCCGTTCGGCGCTGCGAGGCGCGTCGCTGGAGCGCTGCCTGGCCTCCCGGATCACCGGGCCGGCCTGCCGGGCGGCCTCCTCACCGAGCGCTTCGAGCAGGTCCTGCATGTTGCGGAAGTGCACGTAGAACGTGGACTGGGCGATGCCGGCACTCCGGCAGACGTTCCCCGTCGACAGGCCCGCCTCACCCTCGGTGTCGAGGATGCGCAGGGCGGACCCGAGCAGGCGGCGCCGGGTCAGATCCTTGGCCTCGCGCCGGCTCAGCGTCACATCAGGCATCGATCCCCCTGAACTTTCAGCCCAACGATAGCCATACCGGCCATCGAATCAACCATGCCACCTGTACATCGCGCATAAATCAGTCGCTGTCAACCCATTGAAATCGTATTCGGTGATAGTACTATCGGCGAAAAGTCTGTGACCTCGGTCACGGAGAGGGGTTGTCGTGGGACTTGTGACGACACAGCGGCACCGGCGGCGGCGGGCCACCGCGGCCGCACTGGCTCTCACCACGTGCGCCGCGCTGGCGGCGGCGTGCTCGGGCACCGGAACGTCCGGCACCGGCTCCGGTCCGGAGGGAACGCCCGTACGAGGCGGAAACCTGATCTACGGCCTCGGCGCGGACGCCGACGGCTTCAACCCGATCACCGACTCGTTCGCCCCGCAGACCTACGCGATGGCCGGCACCATCATCGAGACGCTCACCACCGTCGACGCCACCGGGCAGTGGCGCCCGCTGCTGGCCGCGTCCGTCGAGCCGAGCAAGGACTCCGCCCGGTGGACGATCAAGCTCCGCGAGGGCGTCACGTTCTCCAACGAACAGCCCGTCAACGCCGAGATCGTCAAGGCCAACCTGGACGCGCAGAAGGCCTCGCCGCTGACGGCGGCGGTCCTCGCCCCGGTCCGCGACATCAAGGTCGTCGACGCCAGGACCGTCCAGATCGATCTCATCAGCCCCTGGGTGAGCTTTCCCTACACGCTGGCCACCCAGGTCGGCATGATCGTCCCCCAGCTTTCCCTCACCGACTCCGACAAGGCGAGCCGGCAGCCCGTCGGCACCGGGCCGTTCATGTTCCAGAGCTACACCCCCGACAACCGCTTCATCGTGAAGAAGAACCCGGAGTACTGGCGCGAAGGACTGCCCTACCTCGACCGCGTCGAGTTCCGGATCCTGCCGGACTTCCAGACCCGGGCGCAGACCCTGGAGTCGGGCGGGCTCACCGCCATGGCCACCCAGCGCGACAACGACATCGTCAAGTTCGGGAAGCTCGCCGAGCAGGGCACGTACAAGCTGTACAGGGCCGCCGGCATGTCGGTCCCCGAACTGGCCTTCATGCTCAACACCGCCGCCGGCCCGACGAAGGACCTGCGGGTCCGGCAGGCGATGGCCCACGCCACCGACCGCGAAGCGATCATCAAGACGCTGCGCTCCGACCTGACCGAGCCCGCCGACGGCCCCTGGTCACCGGACTCGAAGTGGTACGTCCCGGGCGGCTACCCCCCGCTCGACCTGAACAAGGCGAAGGCGCTGATCGCCGAGTACGAGCGGGAGGAGGGGCCGGTCCAGATCGAACTGCTGAGCGTCCCCGACCAGTCGGCGATGCAGAACGCCGAACTCGTCCAGGACATGTGGAAGAAGGCCGGCATCGACGTCACCGTCCGCCAGGCCGACCAGGCCGATCTCATCCAGCGCGCCCTCATGGGGAACTACAGCGCGATGGTCTGGGAGCAGTTCAACCGGCCCGACCCCGACGAGGCCTACACCTGGCTGCACTCCAGGTTCGTCCAGCCGGTCGGCTCCATCTCCATCAACATGAGCCGGATCAAGGACGAGCAGCTGAGCGCCGCCCTGGACGCCGGCCGCGCGAGCTCCGACGAGGCCGCGCGCAAGAAGGCGTACGCGACCGTGCAGAAGCGCCTCCGTGCGGAACTGCCGTTCATCTGGATCGACCACCTCTCCACCAGCGCGGTGGTCACCAAGTCCAACGTGAACGGCCTGGCCCAGTACAAGCTGCCGGACGGATCGACCGCCAAGCCGCTCATCGGCTCGCCGACGCACCCGTTCGGCCAGATCTGGATCGGCAGGTGAGCGCCGATGGCCGCCATCCTGCTGCGGCGGGGCGCGCAGCTGCTGTTCGTCCTGCTCGTCGTGACCCTGCTCGCCTTCTGGATGATCACACTGCTCCCGGGCGACCCCGCCACCCAGATCCTGGGCTACTCCGGGGACCAGGCCGCCCTGGCGGCGGTACGGCAGGACCTCGGCCTGGACGAGCCGTTCTGGCGCCGCTACCTCGCCTGGCTGGGCGGAGTGGTCACCGGTGACCTCGGTACCTCCTACATCACCAGCACCCCCGTGACCGAGTCCCTGGCGCAGCGGCTGCCGGTCACGCTGGAACTGCTGCTCCTGTCCCAGGTCATCTCCCTGGGCCTCGCGGTGCCCGCGGGGGTGGCTGCGGCACGCCGGGCCGGCGGCCTCCTCGACCGGACGCTCACCACCGCGAGCTTCGGGCTGCTGTCCACCCCCGTGTTCGTGTCCGGCGTCGTCCTGATCATGGTCTTCGCGGTGCGGTGGCCGCTGCTCCCGGCCACCGGGTACACCCCGTTCGGCGTGGACCCCGCCGGGAACCTGCGGTCGATGCTGCTCCCGGCGGTGACGCTCGCCGCCGCGCAACTCGCCGTCTACGCCCGGCTCCTGCGCTCCGACCTGATCGCGACCCTCCGCGAGGACTACATCACGCTGGCCCGCGCCCGGGGCCTGTCGCCCCGCCGCGTCCTGTGGCGGCACGCCCTGCGCCCGTCGGCGATCTCACTGGTCACCGTGGTCGGGCTCAACCTCGGAGCACTGATCGGAGGCGCGGTCATCATCGAGACCCTGTTCGGCCTGCCCGGCGTCGGCCGGCTCATCGTCGACTCGATCTTGTCCCGCGACTACCTGGTCGTCCAGGGCGGGGTGCTCGTCGTCGCGGTCGGCTACGTCCTGGTCAACTTCGGCATCGACCTGCTCTACGGAGTTCTCGACCCGAGGATCCGCCATGCTTCCTGAAACCGTCCCGGACGAGGCGGCCGGGCCCGGCCGCCAGGCGAAGCGGCGCAGGCGGCTCGGCTGGGGCTTCCGGCTCGCCGCCCTGTGGATCGTCCTCGTGGTCGCCGCGGCCCTCCTCGCCGACGTGCTGCCCCTCCCGGACCACGACGCCACGCTCAGCGGCGACCCGGGCGCGGCTCCCGGCCCGGACCATCCGCTCGGCACCGACGGGCTCGGCCGCGACATGCTCAGCCGCGTCGTCCACGGCGCCCGCGTGTCGCTCGGCGTCGGCGTCGGCGCCGTCGTCCTCGGCCTGCTCATCGGCGGCCCGCTCGGCCTCCTCGCCGGCTACCGCCGCGGCCTGGTCGACCGGATCATCATGACGGGCAACGACATCCTGCTCGCCTTCCCCGCGCTGGTCCTCGCACTGGCGGTGGTGGCCTTCGCCGGCCCCAGCGTCCGCAACGTCCTGATCGTGCTCGGGCTGCTCGGGGTACCCGCCTGGGTCCGGCTGATCCGCGGTGTGACGCTCTCCTTCGCCCGGCGCGAGTTCGTCACCGCCGCGCGTGCGCTCGGCGCCCGCGGCGCCACCGTGATGTGGCGGGAGATCGCCCCGAACGTCGTCCTGCCCGCCCTCTCCTACGCCTTCACCGTGATGGCCGTCATCGTGATCGCCGAGGGCAGCCTCGCGTTCCTCGGCCTGTCGGTGCGTCCCCCGACGCCCACCTGGGGCGGCATGATCAACGATGGCCGCAGCACGCTGGACACGGCCACGCACATCGTCCTGGTGCCGTCCGCCGTGATGTTCCTGACCGTGCTGGCGTTCAACCTCGTCGGCGACCGGCTGCAGGAACTCACCGGCTACCGGGAGAGCGGCCTGGAACCCCCGCGCGGCAAGCGCCGGGCGGCCCCGCCGACCACCGCGACGACCACCGCGCCCACCACCCGGCAGGACGGCCCGCCGGCACTGCTCGAAGTGGCCGGCCTGCACACCGCGTTCCCCACCCCGCGCGGGACGCTCCGAGCCGTCGACGGGGTGTCGTTCACCCTCGAACGCGGGCGCACACTCGCCATCGTCGGCGAGTCCGGCAGCGGCAAGTCGGTGCTCATCCGCTCCATCCTCGGGCTCCTCCCGGACGCCGCCGACCGCTCCGGCCGGGTGTACCTCGGCGACCGGGACCTCACCGACGCCGGACCCGACGGAATGCGCGACGTCCTCGGCACCCGCATGGCCACCGTCTTCCAGGACCCCATGACCGCCCTCAACCCCGTCCGCACCATCGGCACCCAGGTGACCGAGCCGCTCCGCGTCCACCTGGGAATGAGCCGCAAGCAGGCACTCGACACCGCCGAGGAGCTGCTCGCCTCCGTCGGCATCCCGGAGCCGCGCCGCGTGCTGCGCGGCTACCCGCACCAGCTCTCCGGCGGCATGCGCCAGCGGATCACGATCGCGATGGCCCTGTCGTGCGACCCCGAGGTGCTCTTCGCCGACGAACCCACCACCGCGCTCGACGTCACCGTCCAGAAGCAGATCATGCGGCTGCTGCACCGGCAGCGCGACGAGCGGGACATGGCGATGGTCCTGGTCAGCCACGACCTCACCGTGGTCGCCGAACACGCCGACGAGGTGATCGTCATGTACGCGGGAAAGGTCGTCGAACACGGCCCGGCCGAGGCCGTGTTCACCGCCCCCCGCATGCGCTACACCGAGGCGCTCCTGCGCGCCGCCCCCGACCTCACGGCCCCGAGCCACACCAGGCTCACGGTCATCGACGGCCGCCCACCCGACCTCGCCGACCCGCCGGCCGGCTGCCGGTTCCACCCCCGCTGCCCGTTCGCCCGAGACCGCTGCCGGACCGACGAACCCCCGTTGCTCACCGGCGACGACGACCGTTCCCACGCCTGCTGGTATCCGGCGGACGGAACCGACACGCGGCCCGCAGCCGCGGAAAGGAGCGTCCGCCATGGCGGGTAGCGGAACCGCGCACCTGCGGAACGCGGACGAGGTCCTGCGCGTCCAGGACCTCACGGTCACGTACCCGTCCGGGCGCCGCACCGTGCACGCCGTGTCCGGCGTGAGCTTCGACGTGGCCAAGGGCGAGACCCTCGGGATCGTCGGCGAATCGGGCTGCGGCAAGTCCTCCGCCGCACGGGCGATCATGCAGCTGCCACGCCCGGCCTCCGGATCGGTGCGGCTGACCGGCCTGGAGCTCACCGGCCTGCGCGGCGAGGCGTTGCGCCGGACCCGGCAACGACTCCAGATGATCTTCCAGGACCCGATCTCCTCGCTGAACCCCCGGCGCCGCGTCCGCGACATCGTCGCCGAAGGCCCCCGCGTCTGGGGCACCCTGAACGGCGACGCGTCCCGGATCGACGAGGCGCTGGAGGCGGTGGGCCTCGACCCTGCCACCTCCGCCGGGCGGCGCCCGCACGAGTTCTCCGGCGGCCAGTGCCAGCGCATCAGCATCGCCCGCGCCCTGGCCCTCGAACCCGAAGTGATCATCTGCGACGAGCCCGTGTCCGCCCTCGACGTCTCGGTGCAGGCGCAGATCCTCAACCTGCTCGAAGACCTCAAGGCCCGCTACGGGCTCACCCTCGTGTTCATCGCGCACGACCTCGCGGTGATCAAGAACGTCAGCGACCGCGTCCTGGTCATGTACCTCGGCAAGACCTGCGAGCTGGCGGCGGGCGCGGACCTCGTCGAACGTCCCGCCCACCCCTACACCCGCGCACTCCTGGCGTCCGTCCCGCGCGGCCCGCTCCGCCTCGCCCCGGACGAGGAGACCGCCAGCGGGGAGCCTCCCTCGCCGGCGGCGCCCCCCAGCGGCTGCCGTTTCCGCACCCGCTGCCCCAAGGCCGACGCCCGCTGCGCGTCCGAGGAACCCCTGATGCGCCCGATCGGCCCCGGCCACTGGGTCGCCTGCCACCATCCCGCCGAATGACCCGCCTGCGGACCTGTAGCGGGTTGCGCCCGCCCTACATACCGCAAGCCCGCCGGATGGGTACTGCTCCCGATGCCGGTCGCCGCGTCCACCGCCGACAATGTAGGTGGGCCCGTCCCACGCACACGGAGGTACCGCCGACTTGCAGATCAAGCACTCGACCGTACCCGGCAACGGCACCCTGCACCACATCGTCACCCGAGGCGGCGGGCGCTTCGGAATCCTCGTGGACGCCGCGCAGCGCCGCCATTTCTTCGTCTACGACTCCGCCGACGCCGACGAGCCCTCGGAACGCTTCGTCCTGGACCCCGACGAGGCCGACCAGCTGGCCGACCTCCTGCACCACCGGTCCGTCGAAGACCGCCTGACCGCCCTCGAACGCCGCCTCACAGACCTCACCAGCACCACGAAGTGACCGAACGGCGCCACCACAGGCGACGCCCCGCCCGCCGGCACATCCGCGCCCCAAAACGCCGCGCCGCCATGCCCCCACCATGCGGATGACGGCGATGGGGGGACCGTAACGCTCACGCACGTCGGCTAATGGCACGAAGACCCTGCTCCCATGATCAGGAACAGGGTCTTCCGGCCGGTGGGCGCGGACGGTTTCGAACCGCCGACTCCTCGCTTGTAAGGAGCCGTGATCATCCGAACGGCGTCGCTCACCTGGGCCTCCGCCGCCCTCCCGCACGGCTACGCGGTCCCGTCCTCAGACCTAATGGCACGCGAATGACACGGACGCGCCGCATGATCACCGTCCTGACATGGTGCGCCTCAAGCTCCACAGGCTCCCCAGTGGCACGCTTATGGCACGCGGGCGCCCTCCCGCGTGGCACGCACACCGCTCCCCTGCCTGAGCTTCCCCTAACCCCTCGGTGACCGTCACGGACACGCCCCATGCTTCCCAGAGTCGGAGTGCCCCCGCCGGAGGCTTCTTTTGGTGATCCGCCTGCGAGAGGCTACGTGGCATGCAGCGCTGCGGGGGCGACGGGAGTGACGGAAATGGACAGAGCTGATTACGTGCTCACGCGTGGGTGCCGACCGGTTGCTGTGCTACGGGAGATCGGACGGGATCAGCCCATGGTGCGGTGTGAGTTCCATGCCTTTCCCACGTTCGAAGCTGTCCGGCTAGTGCTCCAGGCTCACCGGGATGAGGACACGTGGAGAGCACTCCTTCGCGTTCGCCTGCTTCGTCTTCGACTGCGCTCGACCGACGGCTCTCCGACCATCAGGCGGCTTCGGCTGGTCGTGAACGGCGATGAAGCGGCCTTCAGGTTCGCGGTCGGACCGGTCTATCGGTGGCGGTTCCGCCGCTGGGCAAAGCGGCGGGAACTCATGGGGCTGGACTGATCCCTCACCTGGGCGGCGGCGCGGACCCCGTGACCGCCGGCGACTGGCGGACAGAGCGGCGGACGCAGGAAGCGCGGCCCGGCGCGGCCGTCCGGTGACCGGCGCCCACGCCGCACGCTCCGGGCGGCCTGGCGCGGGGCCGCGCAGCGGCCTGAGCACCGCCGCCCCTTGATAGGGGACTGCTCCGTCGTCACATCACGCCGTATCTCGGCAATGTGCCCATCGGCAAGATCGACACGGCGGCCGTGCGGGAGTGGCGGGCGACCCTGATCGGTGAGGGCGTCGGCGCGTCCGAGGTGGCCAAGGCGTACCGGCTGCTGCGGGCCGTGCTGATGACGGCGACCGACGACATGATCATTGCCCGCAATCCGTGCCGGATCAAAGGGGCCGGCGAAGAGAAGCCTGATGAGCGGCCGGTCCTCACCGTCGCTCAGGTCTTCAAGCTGGCCGGGATGGTCCCGGAGCACCTGCGCGCCCTCGTGCTCCTCGCGACGTTCGCAAGCCTCCGATGGGGTGAGGTCGTCGCGCTGCGCCGGATGGATCTCGACCTCAACGCCGGGACGGTCACCGTTCGGCAAGCTCAGGTCGAGTTGGACACGGGCGAACTGATCATCGGGCCGCCCAAGTCACGCGCGGGCCTGCGCACGGTGGCACTCCCCCAAGCGATCATCCCCGACCTGCGGCGGCATCTCGGCAACTTCACCGGCGCGGAGGATGATGCGCTGATCTTCACCGGTAAGCGTGGCGACGTCCTGCGGCGGGCCAACTTCCGGCGGGCGACCAAATGGACCGAGATCGTGACCAAGCTCGGCGTGCCCGACCTCCACTTTCACGACCTCCGGCACACGGGAAACTCCTTCGCGGCCGAGTCCGGCGCTACGCTCCGCGACCTCATGGAACGCATGGGCCATGACAGCGTGCGGGCCGCGCTGATCTACCAGCACCGGACGGCGGGCGGTAACCGGGCCATCGCCCAAGCCATGGACAACAAGATCAACAGCGGCAACCCGGATGACGACGACGGACCGGCCGGAACCCTCGCTCTCGTCGGCTAATGGCACGCTAATGGCACGAAGACCCTGTTCCCATGATCGGGAACAGGGTCTTCTGGCCGGTGGGCGCGGACGGTTTCGAACCGCCGACTCCTCGCTTGTAAGGCGAGTGCTCTACCCCTGAGCTACGCGCCCGCGTTGCCGGGAAAGCGTACCTGGTCGGTGGGGGGTATCGCGAAGCGGTCAGGAGGCGGGGGTGAGCTTGGTGAGGGCGGCGGCCAGGTGGTCGGTGGTGCTGCGCGTGGCCGGCGTGGGGAGGCCGCCGAAGATCTTGAGGGCGAAGCGCATGAGGGACGGGTGTGACAGGCCCTGGCGGGTGGCCAGGCGCATGATGCGGGGGTCGTCGATGGCGCGGGTGAAGGCGCGGCCGAGGGTGAAGGGGCGGCCGTTGGCGCGTTCGAGGGCGGACGGGTAGGCCCGGAGGGTTCGTTCGGGAGACGGCGATGAGAAGGCCGTGGTGATGACGTCGGCGGCTATGCGGGCGGCTTCGAGGGCGTACGCGATGCCCTCGCCGTTGGACGGGTTGATCATGCCTCCGGAGTCGCCGACGAGGAGGAGGCCGGGGAGGTAGTGGGGGCGGCGGCTGAAGCCCATGGGCAGGGCGGCGCCGCGGAGGGGGCCCGCGGCATTCTCCTCGGTGAAGCCCCAGGCGGCTGGGAGTGGGGCCAGCCAGCCGGAGAGGAGGCTGCGGTAGTCGGGGTGCTCTGTGCGCAGGAGGGCGACGCCTACGTTGCAGGTGCCGTCGCCCATGCCGAAGACCCAGCCGTAGCCGGCGGGGGCCAGGTCGAGCCAGGCCTCCAGGTACGGGTCGTCGTGGCGGGGGCTGTGGAAGTAGCGCCGGCCCGCGATGCCGATGGGGCGGTCGCGGGACGGGCGCAGGCCCAGGGCCACCGACAGGCGGGAGGAGGCTCCGTCCGCGGCTATGACCAGGCGGGCCTCGTGGGCGCCTTGGTCGGTGTCCACGCCGGTCACCCTGCCGTTCGCCCGGAGCGGGCCGGTGACCTTGGTGTTCTCCTGGAGCGCGGCTCCGGCGGAGGTGGCCTGGCGGGCCAGGATCTCGTCGAAGTCGGCTCGGGTGCGGGTGAGGCCTTGCCCCTCCGGCCAGTCGAGTTCGAGGCTGCGGCCGGAGCCGATGAGGCGGATGCCCCGGTTGGGGAACCAGCCCGGGGTGGTGAGGTCGATGCCGAGGGTCTGGAGTTCCTGGACGGCGCGTGGCGTGAGGCCGTCGCCGCAGATCTTCTCGCGGGGGAAGGACGTCTTCTCCAGGACGAGGACGTCCAGGCCGGACCGGGCGAGATGGCAGGCGACGGCGGATCCGGCGGGGCCGGCGCCGACAACGATGACGTCGCGCATCACAGATGACGATTGAACCAGTCGGCGGCCTGGGTGGTCACCTCTTCGAGGGCTCCGGGCTCCTCGAAGTGGCAGGTGGCGCCGGAGATGACGTGGACTTCCGAAATGTCGAGCACCGCGTTGGCCTTTTCGTTGAGGCGGAGGATCTCCGGGTCACCGCCGCCGACGATCAGCAGGACGGGGGCGTGGACGCGCGGCAGGGACGGGCCCGCCAGGTCGGGGCGGCCGCCTCGGGAGACGACCGCGCCGATCCGGGGGCGGGCGGCGGCCGCGGCCAGCGCCGCGGCGGCGCCGGTGCCGGTGCCGAGCAGGCCGATGGGGAGGCCGGCCGTGTGCGGGGCGGATTCGAGGCCCTCGGTCAGCTGGTCGATCGCGCCGATGAGGCGGAGCGTCAGGAGTTCGATGTCGGAGCGGAGGGCGGCGGTGACGCGGTCGAGCTGGTCCTCGTGCTCGGTGAGCAGGTCGATGAGCAGCGTCCCGATCCCGGCGGCGTTCAGGGCGTCCGCGACCTCGGGGTCGCGGGGGCCGTGCTGGGAGCCGCCGCCCCGCGCGAACAGGACGACGCCGTTCGCGCCGTCCGGTATCGCGAGGTCGCCGGGCAGGTCGGCGTCCTCCAGCTTCAGCGTGATCACGTGTTCGGCGGTTCCGCGCTGATGTCGGCGAGGGCCGACCGCTCGTCGCGCTGGACGGCGAGGTCGCCGATCGACACCATGCCGATCGGGCGGTCGCCGTCCACGACGGGGACGCGGCGGACGCTGTGCTCCCGCATCAGCCCGACGGCGACGCCGGCGTCGTCGCCCGGCGCCACGGTGATCATGTTGGTGCTGCAGATGTCGGCGACGGCCGTGCGGGACATGTCCTTCTGGAGGGCGACGGCGCGGACGACGATGTCGCGGTCGGTTACCAGGCCGCGGAGCCGCCCCTCGTGGACGACCAGGACGTCCCCTATGCCGTGCTGGCGCATGAGGTCCCCGACCTCGGCCAGCGACGTGTCCGGGGACACCGTCACGGGCGCCGGCGTCATCACTTCGTTCACCTTCTGGGCCATGAGCGAGCCTCCCCCCTCGGAGCCTCGCCTACCCAGCGACCGGAGGGATATGTCTAGGACGGCGAGTCGGGCCCGTCCTGCTCCGCGAGGAAGCGCTCGAACTGGGCGCCGAGTTCGTCGGCCGTGGGCATGTCCGCCGATTCGGCGAGGAGGTTGTCGCGTTCGGCGGCCCCGGCGAACGCGTCGTACTGCTGCTCCAGGGCCCGGACGACCTTCTCCACCTCGTCGTTACCGTCGACCTGCTCGGCGATGTCGGCGTCGGTGGCCTCGGCGGCCTCGCGGAGCCGCTCGACGGGCAGCACGAGCCCGGTGGCGTCGACGACGGCCTCCAGGGCCGCGACCGCGGCGGCCGGGTAGGCGGACTGGGCGAGGTAGTGCGGGACGTGGACGGCGAGCCCGACGGCGTCGTGGCCCGCCTCGCCGAGCCGCAGTTCGAGGAGGCCCGCGGCGCTGCCGGGGACCTGGACCTTGTCGAACCAGGAGTTCTTCGCGATCAGCTCCGGCCGGGTGGCGTGCGAGGTGATGCCGACGGGACGGGTGTGCGGGACGCCCATCGGGATGCCGTGGAAGCCGACGACCAGGCCGACGCCGAGCCGCTTGACCAGGTCCTGGACGGCCGTGGTGAAGCCCTCCCACAGGCGGTCGGGTTCGGGCCCGGACAGCATCAGGAACGGGCTGCCGGCGTCGTCGCGCAGCAGCCGGACGACCAGCTCGGGCGCCTCGTAGGAGGACCAGTGGTCGCGGTCGAAGGTCATCGGCGGGCGGCGCGCCCGGTAGTCGATCAGCGAGTCGACGTCGAAGCGGGCGATGACGCGGTGCTCCAATGCCTCCAGCAGGTGCTCGCGCACGAGCTGCCCGGTGGATCCGGCGTCCACGAAGCCGTCGAGGCTGTGCAGCAGCACCGGACCCGTCATTTCCGGCAGGTCGGCGTCAAGCTCGTACAGATCCTCAGGGTTAAGCAACTTCTCCCCCACCTCTACATGTCGTCGGAACAACATTAGGACATGCGGAGGCTCATCCCCGGTTCAGGCGTGACGCCGGTCACCGGAAGACGCGGCTGGCAAGGAAGTCTTCGGGGTGGAGGGTGGTGAGGTCTTCGCGGCCCACGTCGCCTTCCCGGGCCAGGAGGCGGTTGGCGTGGCGCAGGCGGGCGCGTTCGATGGCGTTGCGGACGGAGCGGGCGTTGGCGAAGCGGGGCTGCGCGCGGCGGCGGGTGAGGTAGTCGCGGAAGACGGGCTCGGCCTCGGGGGCCAGGCCGTAGCCCTCCCGGTCCATCATCAGGCGGCCGATCGCCTCCAGCTCGTCCGGTTCGTAGTCGGGGAAGTCGATGTGGTGGGCGATGCGGGAGCTCATGCCGGGGTTGGACGCGAAGAAGGAGTCCATGCGGTCCTTGTAGCCGGCGAGGACGACGACGAGGTCGTCGCGCTGGTTCTCCATGACCTGGAGGAGGATCTCGATGGCCTCCTGCCCGTAGTCGCGTTCGTTCTCGGCGCGGTACAGGTAGTACGCCTCGTCGATGAACAGGACGCCGCCCATGGCCCTCTTGAGGACCTCCTTGGTCTTGGGGGCGGTGTGGCCGACGTACTGGCCGACGAGGTCGTCGCGGGTGACGGACACCAGGTGGCCGCGGCGGATGTAGCCGAGGCGGTGCAGGAGTTCGGCGAGCCGCAGCGCGACGGACGTCTTGCCGGTGCCGGGGCTGCCGGTGAAGCACATGTGCAGGCTGGGGCGTCCCGAGTCGATGCCGAAGCGGGCGCGGACGCGGTCGACGAGCAGGAGCGCCGCGATCTCCCGGATGCGGGTCTTGACGGGGGCGAGGCCGACGAGTTCGCGGTCGAGGGCGTCCAGGACGTCGTCGACCTGGGAGTCGGCGCGTTCCTTGGCGAGGTCGACGCGGGCGCCGGGAGGGAGCGGCTCCCCGGTGGCGGGAGCTTGGGAAGAGTCCACCGGGGAGCCGTTCTGGCGCATCCCGAATCCGGGGCGTTCGCTCAACGTCCCGCCTCGTACCGGTCGCCTTCGGGACGGTCCAGCGCGTAGGGGTGCAGGGTGTAGCGGACGCGCCGGTCGGACGTCTCCGTGCGGTCGAGGCGGAAGCCGGGTTCCTCCGCCGGGCGCTGGACGATGAACTGCAGCGCGGTCGTCTGCCGTCCGTAGCTCGCGTCGTAGGCGTTCAGGCGGATGTAGTGGCCCGGGTACGCCCTGCGGCACTCGTTGATCTCGAACAGGACGCCGGCGGGGTCGGCGAGGTCGAACATCGGCAGGCCCCACATCTCCCAGTAGGAGTTGCGCGGGTGCGGGTCGTCGGTGAACTCGACCGAGCACGGCCAGCCCTGGTCCAGGGCGTAGGCGACCTGCTTGGTGATCTCCTCGTCGGTGAGATCGGGCAGGTAGGAGAACGTTCCTTGGGTGATCCGCATCAGATGCTCACAGGAGTTTCGACGACGTCGGGGGTGTCGGTGGATTCGTAGGTGAAGGTGATGTCGCCCCAGGTGGACAGGGCGACGTCCAGCTCGCGGCTGTTCTTGGCGGCGGCGCGCAGGATGTCGGGGCCCTCGGTGAGGTAGTCGCGGCCCTCGTTCCGCGCCTTGATCATCGCTTCGAGCGCGACGCGGTTGGCGGTGGCGCCGGCGGCGATGCCCATCGGGTGGCCGATCGTCCCGCCGCCGAACTGGAGGATGGAGTCCTCGCCGAGGTAGTGCAGGAGCTGGTGCATCTGGCCGGCGTGGATGCCGCCCGACGCGACCGGCAGCGTGCCCGGCATCGACGCCCATTCCTGGTCGAAGTACAGACCCTTCAGTGGGTCGGCCTCCACCTTGTCTAGGCGCAGGGTGTCGTAGTAGCCGCGGACGCTGTTCGGGTCGCCTTCCAGCTTGCCGACGACCGTCCCCGCGTGGATGTGGTCGACGCCGGCCAGCCGCATCCACTTGGCGATGACGCGGAAGTTGACGCCGTGGCTCTTCTGCCGCGTGTACGTGGAATGCCCCGCGCGGTGCAGGTGCAGGATGACGCCGTTGGCTCGGGCCCACTTGGCCATGGACTGGATCGCCGTGTAGCCGATGGTGAGGTCGATCATCACGATGACGCTGCCGAGTTCCTTGGCGAACTCGGCGCGCTCGTACATGTCCTCCATCGTCCCGGCGGTGACGTTGAGGTAGTGGCCCTTCACCTCGCCTGTCGTCGCCTGCGCCCTGTTCACGCCCTCCATGCAGTACAGGAAGCGGTCGCGCCAGCGCATGAACGGCTGGGAGTTGATGTTCTCGTCGTCCTTGGTGAAGTCCAGGCCGCCTCGGAGCGCCTCGTATACGACACGGCCGTAGTTGCGCGCCGACAGCCCGAGCTTCGGTTTCACGGTCGCGCCCAGCAGCGGACGGCCGAACTTGCCGAGGTACTCGCGTTCCATGACGATGCCGTGCGCCGGCCCTTGGAACGTCTTCACGTAGTGGGTGGGGATCCGCATGTCCTCAAGGCGCAGCGCCTTGAGCGCCTTGAAGCCGAAGACGTTCCCGATGATGGACGACGTCAGGTTCGCGATCGACCCCTCCTCGAACAGGTCGAGGTCGTAGGCGATGTAGGCGATGAACTGGTTGTCATGTCCTGGGACGGGCTCCACCTTGTAGCACTTCGCCTGGTAGTTCTCGTAGGACGTGAGCCGGTCCGTCCACACGACCGTCCAGGTCGCGGTGGACGACTCGCCCGCGACGGCCGCGCCGGCCTCCTCCGGCGGGACGCCCTGCTGCGGCGTGATCCGGAAGGCGGCGAGGATGTCGCTGTCCTTCGGCTGGTAGTCCGGGCGCCAGTAGCCCATCTCCGCGTAGGGGATCACGCCCGCCGACCATCTGCCCGAGCTCATCGCCGCTCTCCTTCAGCCTGAAGCCTGGATGGCGGGGCGCGGCGCCTCGCCCGGTGGAGGACGGCATGTCCCAGGGGATCGGGGTGAGGCGCCGCGTCCCGGCCACGTGGAACCGTGGACGGGTCGAGCTTGGCTCCCCGATACTTGCGATGTCCATCAAGTGTTCTACGGTGAAGATCAAGCATTCACTTGAACGAGGAGGTCGGCGTGTCCGGGGAGCGGGCATGACCGAGGCGCGGCTGCGGACGTTCGTCGCCCTCGCCGACACCGGCTCGGTGCGGTCGGCGGCGCGGCGGCTGTACGTGACCGAGTCGGCGGTGTCGGCCGCGGTCGCGGCGCTGACCCGCGATCTCGGCGTGCCGCTCGTCGGGAGGGAGGGGCGCGGGCTGCGGCTGACCGCCGCCGGGGCCGTCTACGCCGGGTACGCGCGGCAGGTGCTCGGGCTGCTGGAGGAGGGCCGGGCGGCGGCGCGCGGAGCGGCCGATCCGGGGCGCGGGCCGCTGCGGCTGGCGGCGGTGACAACGGCCGCCGACCAGATCCTGCCGGAGCTGCTCGCCTCGTTCCGGGCGCGCCGGCCCGGCGTCGAGCTGGCCCTGGAGGTGGGGCCGCGCCGCCAGGTGTGGAGCAGCCTCGCCGCGCACGAGGCCGACCTCGTGCTGGCCGGCCGGCCGCCCGCCGAGGTCGCGGCGACCGTGCTGGCGCGGCGTCCGAACGAGCTGGTCGTCGTGGGCGCCCCGGACCTCGCGGCCGGGTTCGCGCTGGCCGCCACGCCCTGGGTGATGCGCGAGCCCGGCTCGGGGACCCGGGCGAGCGCGGACGCCTACCTGGCCGAGCGGGACGTGACGCCGCCCCGGCTCGTCCTCGGCTCGAACGGCGCGGTGATCGCGGGCGCGGCGGCCGGGCTGGGGGTGGCGCTGGTGTCGCGGGACGCCGTCGGCGCCGAGCTGGACGCGGGCCGCCTCGTCCTCGTCGGCGCCCCCGGGATGCCGCTCGACCGGCCGTGGCACGCGGTCGCCGGCGCCGCGCCGACGGCGACGACGATGCTGTTCGTCCGCCACCTGCTGGACGCCCCGGGCTGGCGGCCCGCGAACCCCGGGTCCGGGCCCCCCGGGGCGGCTAGGGGATGCTCCACAGCGACACCGACAGCAGGCCCAGGCTGACGGCGATCAGGACCATCGCAGCGTTTCTCCCACCATCGCCGCCGGGGACGGTCTCGCCGCGGGTGACCAGGACCAGGAAGCCGGCGAAGAAGCCCACGGCGACGACGTCCATCGCCACGGCGAGCCCGGTCACGTCTTCCTCCCGATCATCTGATCAACCCTAGACGAGTGCGGTCGCTCACATCCCCGTCCCGGCGTGCATGAGAGGAGGCCAACACGACAGAATCAGGTTCGGGACCGTGAGAGGGGCTTCGATGACCGACCGCAAGTACGACATCGTCCTGTTCGGCGCCACCGGCTTCACCGGGGCCCTGACCGCCGAGTACCTGGCCGAGCACGCCGGCTCCGGGACGCGCTGGGCCCTCGCCGGGCGCAACCGGGCCAAGCTGGCGGCCGTGCGCGACCGGCTGGCGGAGCTGGACCCGGCGTGCGCCGACCTGCCGCTGCTGCATGCCGATACCGAGGACGCCGCCTCCATCGAGGACGTCGCGGACTCCGCGCGGGTCGTCATCACCACGGTCGGCCCCTACGTCAAGTACGGCGAGCCCCTCGTGGCGGCGTGCGCGCGCGCCGGTACCGATTACGTCGATCTCACCGGCGAACCGACATTCGTCGACCAGATGTATGTGAAGTACCACGAGGAGGCCGTGCGCAGCGGTGCGCGGATCGTGCACGCCTGCGGGTTCGACTCGATCCCCCACGACCTCGGCGCCTACTTCACGGTGAAGCAGCTTCCGGAGGGCGTCCCGCTGCACGTCGAAGGCTTCGTGCGCGCCCGCGCGGACGCGTCCGGCGGCACGCTGCACTCGGCGATCGGCATCTTCGGCGACCCCGCCGGCATGATGCGCGCCGAACGCGAGCGCCGCCGGGTCGAGGACCGGCCCGCCGGGCGCCGGGTGCGCCTCTCGCGGCGCCCGGCTCCGAAGGCGCGGATCGGGGGCGGCTGGACGCTGCCGATGCCCACCATCGACCCGCAGATCGTCGTCCGTTCGGCGGCGGCACTCGACCGTTACGGCCCGGACTTCTCCTACGGCCACTACGTCGCCGTCAAGCGGCTGGCGACCGCGGCCGGGATGGCGGCGGGCTCCGGCGCCCTGCTCGGCCTGTCCGCGCTCCCGCCCACGCGCAGCCTGCTGCTGCGGCTCCGCGCACCGGGCGACGGCCCGTCGGAGCAGGACCGCGCCCGGAACTGGTTCAGCGTGAAGTTCGTCGGCGCGGGCGGCGGGGAGCGCGTCGTCACCGAGGTCGCGGGCGGCGACCCCGGCTACGGCGAGACCGCCAAGATGCTCGGCGAGTCGGCGCTGTGCCTGGCCCACGACGACCTCCCGGAGACCGCCGGGCAGGTCACGACCGCGGCCGCGATGGGCGACGCGCTGATCGAACGGCTGCGCAAGGCGGGGATCGTCTTCCGGGTCCTCAAGACGGGCTGACCGCCCCCCGGTGGCGCCCGGGGATGGGGATGACCGCCTCGACGGTCGTCCCGGCGCCGGGCCTGCTCGTCACCGAGACGCGCCCGCCGAGCAGCTCGGCGCGTTCCCGCATGCCGCGCAGCCCGTAGGAGTCGGGCCGTGCCGGCGCACCGGGGCCGCCCTGCGCGAACCGGCCGCCCCGCGCCAGCACGTCCCGCACCGGGAACCCGGTCCCGTCGTCGGTGACCTTCACCCTGACGCGGTCGTGGAAGTGCTCCAGCAGCAGGTCGACGCAGGACGCGGACGCGTGCCGCAGGCAGTTGCCGACCGCCTCCTGCGCGATCCGGTACAGCGCGGTCTGCACGTGGTCGGGCAGCGCGTCCTCCAGCTCGCCCTCGACGGTGACCGTCACGTCGAGCGGGCCGGACGGTCCGGGGCCGTCCCCGGCCTCGCGGGCGAGGGTGGCCAGGGCCGCGGACAGGCCAAGGTCGTCCAGGACGGGCGGCCGCAGCCCCCCGATCGCGGCGCGGGTCTCGGCCGCCGCCAGCTCGCACAGCCGGCGCGCCATCATGATCTGCGCCAGCCCCTCGGGATGGTGCTCGGGCAGCGCCCGCTCGGCCGCCGACAGGTGGAACCCCAGGCTGGCGAGCCGCTGCGCGATGCCGTCGTGGATCTCCCGGCTCAGCCTCGACCGCTCTGCCTCCTGCGCCTGCACCGCCCGCTCCGCGAACCGCTCGGCGGCGTGCTCGCGCTCGCGCGCGGTGCGCAGCCGGCGGCACGAGCACAGCACGGGCGCGAACAGCCCGGCGAGCGCGGTGACGAGGGCGAGGTCCTCGGGCGGCGCCGGACCGGCGGACCGGACGTCCATCACCGCGATCACGGTGCCCTCGCTGTGCACGGGGATCGCGGCGCCGCGCCCGTCCGCGTGCGGGCGCGCCCGGCCGTGGGCCGCGACCCGGCCGACCTCGCCCTCTCCCAGCGGGACCGGCGGCCCCGACCATTCCAGGACGCGACCGTCCTCCGCCAGGACGTAGACGTCGCAGAACGTCAGCGCCCGCGCCGACCGGACGACCAGCCCGGCCAGCTCCTCGGCCATCCGTGGAAGCTCGCGGTCGGAGCAGGCCACGGTCACGATGCGGACGAGCAGGTCGGTTCCGCGCCCGGCGAGCAGCTCCAGCGGGGCCGTCACCGGAACAGCCCCTCGCGCAGCGCGACCGCGATCGCCGCCGACCGGTCGGTCACCTCCAGCTTGCGGTAGAGCGCGCGCAGGTGGCTCTTGACCGTCTCCTCGCTCAGCACGAGCCGCGCCGCGATCGCCTTGTTGGACAGGCCGCCCACCAGCAGCGACAGCACCTCGCTCTCGCGCTGCGTGAGCCCCCGGTTGGCGCCCGGCCAGAACTCGCCGCGGGTGAGCCGCGCGGCGGTGACCGCCATCCGGCCCGCGAGCGTCGGGTCCACGACGGTCTCGCCCTGCGCGACCTCCTCCAGGCGCCGGACGAGCTCCGGGCCGTCCACGCGCTTGAGCAGGTACCCGCCCGCGCCTGCCCGCAGCGCCTCGAAGACGTACTGCTCGTCGTCGTACACCGACAGGAACACCACCCGCGCCTCCGGGACCCGCCCGGTGAGCAGGCGGCACAGGTCGAGGCCGCTCTCCGCGCCGAGCCGCACGTCCAGCAGGACGACGTCCGGGCGCAGCGTGGTCACCAGCCGGGCCGCCTCGTCTCCCGTCCCCGCCTGCCCCACGACGCGCACGCGCCTGGAGAACCCGGCCAGCATCGCCTGCAGTCCGGCGAGGATCATCTCGTGGTCGTCGACGAGGACGACACGTACGGGGACACCCATTCCGGCACGATAACAACCAGAAGCTACTCACCAGTAGCCCTTCGTGGCAGCAGGTGCGGGGGCAGGCGCGGAGGGGGCCTCCGGCTTTTCACCCCCGTACTCCCCTGATTGGGGGACGAACCGGCCGCCGCATCGCCCTACTCTCCTATGCGAAAACTGAATTCCGCAGAACGGAGGAGCAGAAGGTGCCCCATCGGATCGTGCATATGCTCCGGGCGCGCGGGTCGGGCCGCCGCCCCGTCATGCTCGCCATCGCGGGGGACAGCGCGGCGGGCAAGACCACACTCACCAGGGGGCTTGTACGGTGCCTCGGGGCCGACCGGATGACGGCGGTCTGCGTGGACGACTACCACCGCTACGACCGCGCCGAACGGGCCGGCAAGCCGTTCACGGCACTGCACCCCGACTGCAACCACGTCGACATCATGGAGCAGCACCTGCAACTGCTGTCGATGGGCGAGCCGATCCTGAAGCCCGTCTACGACCACTCCACCGGCGAACTCGTCCGCCCCGAACTGGTCGAACCCCGCGACTTCGTGATCGTCGAGGGCCTGCTCCCCCTGCACACCCGGATGGCGCGCGCCTGCTTCGACATCACCGTCTACCTCGACCCGCCGGAGCCGCTGCGCCACTCGTGGAAGGTCCGCCGCGACTGCGACAAGCGCGGCTACACCCCCGAGCAGGTCATGGCGGAACTGGAGCGCCGCGAACCCGAGAGCGCCGCCTACATCCGCCCCCAGCGCAAGCACGCCGACATCGTCGTCCGCTTCGCGCCCGTCGCCGGCCGCCTCGACCCGCCCGGCACGCCGCTGTCCGCCGAACTGCTGCTCCGCCCGACGATCGACCACCCCGAACTGGCCGACGTCCTGGACAGCGGCTCCGGCGACACCGGCTCCGGGTCCGGCTCAACCGAGACGGCGATGCACCTGCGCCTCCACCGCGACACCGACGGCCGCCCCGTCGACGCCCTGCACGTCCACGGATACGTCTCCCCCGAGGAGTCACAGGTCGTCAAGAAGGCCATCCTGGAACGCCTCGGCCCCCGCGCCGGCACGGCCATCCCCGACCCCGGCGTCCTCGGCCACCTCGGCGACACCGGCACCAGCGACCCCCTGGCCATCACCCAGCTCCTCCTGCTCTACCACCTGCTGGACGCCGACCACCGTCAAGCCGCCTGACTCCGCGGGTGCGCGGGGAGGCCCCGGGGCCCTTGGACCTGTGACTCCGGGCCGCGCGCACGCGGCAGCCGGGAGGGCGCCCCTGCGGGCGCGAGGGCGCCCTCCCGGCCATCTACCCGACTCGGCCGTTCACAGCTCGTGCCAGGGAATCTCGGGACGGTCGGGGGCGACCACGGCGAGCGACTGGCCGCCGCGGATCATCTCGTCCGGATCGGGCGTCAGGCGGAAGCGGGCATCGGGACGATGTGACTCGCCGACGGCCAGGAGGGTGTTGCCCCGGCGCAGGAGGAAGGTCGCCACGTCCATGCGGGACCACTCGCCCGCGTCGTCGGGGACGTTCACGCGGTAGAGCGCGCCGTCCGTGTCCAGGGTGCTGGCGAGGTTGTGGTAGATCGAGGCGATCCCCGGGTTGCGGATCGCGGCCGCGACCACGGCGGAATCGTCGATGTCGACCGGCTCGATGTTCGGGCCGATCAGCCGCAGCGCCTCGGTGATCTCCGCACGGGTGTTGCCCTCGTGCACCCCGGCCAGGAGGTGGACGGGCGGATCGCCGTTCCGCCGCAGGTAGGCCTCCACGCCCAGCATCACCCGGACGGTCTCGTCGTCGGTGTGGCCGACGACCACGACGGTCCTCGCGGCGTGCAGGCACGCCCGGTCGTAGGCGGTCTCGTCGTAGGCGACGACGTCGTACACGCCGGGATCGGGGTTCTCGCCCGTCAGCTCCCCCGGCCAGAAGATCGCGACGACGTCCGTCTTGGCGAACGCCGGGTCGGCGCGGATCTGACCGACGATGGCCCGCAGGCCGCCGCGGTGGTAGCCGACCATCACGATGTGCCCGCGCCTGTGCAGCTGCGCCTGGCCGTTGGCCCTCATGACCCGTCCCCTCCCCATCCAGAGCGTCAGCTCGGCGAACATCACGAGCCCCGCGGTGAGCCCCGACACGATGATGATCACACCGCCGATCCGCCCGCCGACCGTGGCCGGGGCCAGATCGCCGTAGCCGGTGGTGGTGCCGCTCACGAGGAAGTACCAGATGTACTCGTCCGGCCGCTTGATGTCGGCACCGGGCTCCTCGAACACCACCATGAGCAGCCAGCCCGTCAGGAAGGCCACGAGAAGCACGAGCGCGGGAACGCGCCAGGACCGCCCGGTGATCTGGGTGACCAGGCGTATCAGCACGATCGGCATCCGCGCAGGGCCCCAGGAGACGAATCGCGGCGTCAAGTACCGAAGCCCATGGTCAGCGCGGGTGCCGGACGCTCAGTGGGCAGGTCCTCTCTTGAGGACGCGGGTGAGGGCCGCGGCGACCTCCTCGGACAGGTCGCCCTCGGACGAGGAGACCGCCGGCGGAGCGCCGGAATGCACCAGGTCGCCGGGGGCGGCCTCCCGGGTGTGCCCGCAGTCGCGGCACTCGACCTCGCCGAGCCGGCACACAAGGGCGGCCGTGCCGCAGCCCGCGCAGCGGTCGAGATCGTCCGCCCAGTCGTGAGCGGTCTGGCAGCCGGGACAGATCAGCACCTGGCGGTCCGCCCGGACCCCGCGCCTCCACGGGCTCGCGCCCCGCACAGGGTCGGTCTGCCGCGCCCCGCAGCGAAAGCAGGGCATCACACCTCCAGAAGGTGCGGGGACCGGATCCGGCCACACGGCCGGAACCGGTCCGGTTCGCTCAGAGCCCGGCGAGCGCCTTGCGGTACTCGTCGATGTCGCGTGCGTCCGGGATCGCGTTGACGACCTTCCAGCGGACCACGCCCTCGGTGTCGATGATGAAGGTGCCGCGCACGGCGAGCCCCTTGTCCTCGTCGAACACGCCGTAACGCTGTGCCGTCCCGCCGTGCGGCCAGAAGTCCGACAGCAGCGGGAACTGGTACTTCTCCTGCTCGGCCCAGGCGCGCAGCGCGAACATCGAGTCGACCGAGACCGCGAGGACCTGCACGTCGTCGCCGCCCAGCGTGGGCAGCTCGTCCCGGATCTGGCACAGCTCCCCGGTGCAGACGCCGCTGAACGCCAGCGGATAGAACACCAGGACGACGCTCTTGTCGCCACGGAAGTCCGACAGCTTCACCGGTGTGCCGTGCTGGTCCTTCAGCTCGAAGTCCGGTGCGCCGTCGCCTACCTCAACCGCCAAAGCCTCTCCCGCGATTCAGCCCCGCCCCAGGCGGGGTCATGCCCCGTCCCCCACGGGCGTGGGGGACGGGGCCAGTCTGCCACCCCGTGCCGCCCGCGGACGGGCGCCGGGGCTACTTGCGGACCTTGGGCGCGACCAGCCGCGTTCCCGACCACTCCTTGGCAGCGCTGACGCTGCTGGTCTGCGACAGTCCGGCCGTCTGCGCGGCCTCGCCGATGTCGCTCGGCTCCACATGCCCGTCGCGGCCCGCCTTCGGCGTCAGCAGCCAGATGTTGCCGCCGCCGGTGAGCGGGATCATCGCGTCGGTCAGGCCCTCGAACAGGTCGCCGTCCTCCTCGCGCCACCACAGCAGCACGACGTCGACCACGTCCTCGTAGTCCTCGTCGACCAGCTCGTTCCCCGTGACGGCCTCGACGGATGCGCGGAGCTCCTCGTCGACGTCGTCGTCGTAGCCGATCTCCTGCACCACCTGGCCCGCCTTCAGGCCGAGCCGTTCGGCCAGGCTGCGCTCAGACTGCGCCTGACCCGCGGTCGCGCTCACGAAAGTCCTCCCATTGTCGTCAGTCCGCACGGTGCCGTGCTCATCTCGTTTCGCCCCCCTCGGCGGGTGGCCCGCCCGCACCTGTGCGGTGTTTGCGGGACAGTTCACACAAGTGAGGGCCCCTAGCGCAAGTGTCTTCCCGGCTTTTGGTGGGCTCATTGGCCCGATTACGGAGATCGGCGTAACAAGACCTCCACCGAGCGTGACAGCCCGCCGTCATCTTTGCGCCTTGCGGGGGGACGGCCCCCGCACCCTCCGACTCGCTCATCCTTTGAGAAAAGACAACCGGATCTGGCGGTCGGGGTTGTCGACGTTGAGGTCGACCAGGGCCACGGACTGCCACGTCCCCAGCGCCAGCCGTCCGCCGACGACCGGGAGGGTCGCGAACGGAGGGACGAGCGCGGGCATCACGTGCGACCGCCCGTGGCCCGGCGACCCGTGCGCGTGCCGCCAGCGGTCGTCCGCCGGCAGCAGGTCGCCGAGGGCCGCCAGCAGGTCGTCGTCGCTGCCGGCCCCCAGTTCGATGATCGCCACGCCGGCGGTGGCGTGCGGGACGAAGACGTGCAGCAGCCCGTCGCCGCCCGCCGACGCGGCGAACCTCTCGCATTCGGCCGTGATGTCGTGCACGGCGTCGCGTGTGCCGGTCGCCACCCGGACCACGGTGCTCTCCATGATCTCGGGCATACCCCTTCCGCGGCCCCGGACGCCTCCGCGGCCGCACGGATCTTCCGCTCCGGGAACGGCACCGGGCCACGGCCGGTGCGGTGCCCGGCCCGGCTAACGGGACAGCTGCTCCCTGGGCTCGACGACCGCGTCCGGCCCCGGGTACACCAGGGTCTCGTGGCCGTCGTCGAAGCGGACCAGGAACGGCGGGCCGCCGTCCCGGCCCCGCACCTCGATGATCTCGCCCTGCCGGTCGGCCTGCCCCACGATGTTGCCGTGGACAAGCAGCCGGTCTCCGACACGCCCGTTCATGGCTCCTCCGATCTCGTCGGGAAAATCGGCTCTCCCAGGGTGCGTACCCCGGTTGACCGGGGAGAATGGTTACCGGTTGGTAGAGATGCGTTAGCCGTCGTAAACGGCGACGATGGATCTCGAGACGAGCGACAACAGTCTGCCGGGGACCGGTGGCCACCCGCGCGGCGGGAACCCGGTCTCACCCGCAAAGACGTAAGGACAGAGGGGACCCCGTGGCTTCCGGACGTCAACGCTTTTCGATCATCAGCGACGGCCTGCCGAGCCAGCTGCCGGACATCAACCCGGACGAAACCCGGGAATGGCTGGAGTCACTGGACACGGTCATCAAGACAGAAGGCCGCGGCCGGGCGCGCTACGTGATGCTCCGGCTCCTGGAGAGGGCCCGCGAGCTGCAGGTCGGTGTGCCCAGCCTGCGCAGCACCGACTTCATCAACACCATTCCGCCGGAGTCCGAGCCCTGGTTCCCCGGCGACGAGCACGTGGAGCGGCGCATCCGCGCCTACATCCGCTGGAACGCCGCGATCATGGTGTCGCGCGCGAACCGCCCAGAGATCGGCGTCGGCGGCCACATCGCCACCTACGCCTCCGCCGCCTCGCTGTACGAGATCGGCTTCAACCACTTCTTCCGCGGCAAGGACCACGGCGAGTCCGGCGACCAGGTCTTCATCCAGGGGCACGCCTCACCCGGCATCTACGCCCGCGCCTACCTGGAAGGACGCCTGCCCGAGGACAAGCTCGACGGGTTCCGCCAGGAGCACTCGCACCCGGGCGGCGGGCTGTCGTCCTACCCGCACCCGCGGCTCATGCCGGACTTCTGGGAGTTCCCCACGGTGTCCATGGGCCTCACCGGGATCAACTCGGTGTACCAGGCCCGGTTCAACCGCTACCTGTACAACCGGAAGATCAAGGACACGTCCCGCTCGCACGTGTGGGCGTTCCTCGGCGACGGCGAGATGGCCGAGCCCGAGTCGCTCGGCGCGATCGGCCTGGCCGCCCGCGAGGAGCTCGACAACCTGACCTTCGTCGTCAACTGCAACCTCCAGCAGCTGGACGGCCCGGTCCGCGGCAACGGCAAGATCATCCAGGAGCTGGAGTCGTTCTTCCGCGGCGCCGGCTGGAACGTCATCAAGGTCATCTGGGGCCGCGACTGGGACCCGCTGCTCGCGCAGGACGTCGACGGCGTGCTGGTCAACCAGATGAACACCACGCCCGACGGGCAGTTCCAGACGTTCACCGTCGAGTCCGGCGAGTACATCCGGGAGAAGTTCTTCGGCGCCGACCCGAGGCTGCGCAGGATCGTCCAGCACCTCGAGGACGACGAGCTGCGCAAGCTGTCGCGCGGCGGGCACGACTACCGCAAGGTGTACGCGGCGTTCAAGTCGGCCCGCGAGCACGTCGGGCAGCCGACCGTGATCCTCGCGCACACCATCAAGGGCTGGACGCTCGGCTCCGACTTCGAGGCCCGCAACGCCACCCACCAGATGAAGAAGCTCACCAAGGCCGAGCTGAAGGAGTTCCGGGACCGCCTCTACCTGGACATCCCGGACTCGGCGCTGGAGGCGCCGCTGCCGCCCTACTACCACCCGGGCGAGGACTCCGACGAGATCCAGTACATGCGCGAGCGCCGCGCCGCCCTCGGCGGGTTCCTGCCGAAACGGGTCGTGCGCGCCAAGCCGCTCAAGCTGCCCGGCGACCCCGTCTACAGCGAGCTGAAGAAGGGCTCCGGCAAGCAGAACGTCGCGACGACCATGGCGTTCGTCCGGCTGCTCAAGGACCTGATCAAGGACGAGAACATCGGCGCCCGGTTCGTACCGATCGCCCCGGACGAGTACCGCACGTTCGGCATGGACTCGCTGTTCCCCACGTCCAAGATCTACTCGCCGCACGGGCAGACCTACGACGCGGTCGACCGCAAGCTGCTGCTGTCGTACAAGGAGTCCGACAGCGGCCAGATGCTGCACGAGGGCATCAGCGAGGCCGGGTCGATGGCGTCCACGATCGCCGCGGGCACCACGTACGCCACGCACGGCGAGCACATGATCCCGGTGTACATCTTCTACTCGATGTTCGGGTTCCAGCGGACCGGCGACCAGATGTGGTCGCTCGCCGACCAGATGGGCCGCGGGTTCCTGCTCGGCGCCACCGCCGGCCGCACCACTCTCACCGGTGAGGGCCTCCAGCACGCCGACGGCCACTCCCCGCTGCTCGCCGCGTCGAACCCCGCCTGCGTGCACTACGACCCGACGTGGTCGTTCGAGCTGGCCCACATCGTCAAGGACGCGCTGCGCCGCATGTACGGCACGTCCGACGAGTACCCGTCCGGCGAGAACGTCTTCTACTACCTCACGGTCTACAACGAGCCGTACCAGCAGCCCGCCGAGCCCGACGGCGTCGACGTCGACGGCCTCCTGAAGGGCCTGTACCGGTACAAGACCGCCCCGGAGGTCACGCCGGGGAACGGCGAGGTGCCGCGGGCGCAGATCCTGGCGTCCGGTGTCGGCGGCCGGTGGGCCCTGGAGGCGCAGCGGCTCCTCGCCGAGGACTGGGGCGTCGCCGCGGACGTGTGGTCGGCGACCTCGTGGAACGAGCTGGCCCGCGAGGCCCGCGAGTGCGACGAGCAGAACCTGCTGAACCCCGACGCCGAGCAGCGCGTCCCGTACGTCACCCGGACGCTCGACAACGTCGCCGGGCCGATCGTCGCCGTGACGGACTTCGCCCGTGCCGTCCCCGACCAGATCGCCCCGTGGGTGCACGCGGACTTCACCTCGCTCGGCACCGACGGCTTCGGCTTCTCCGACACCCGCGCCGCCGCCCGCCGGTTCTTCCACGTGGACGCCGCGTCGCTCGTGCTCGCGGTCCTGACCCGGCTCGCCCGGCACGGCGAGGTCAAGCCGGAGACGCTCCAGCAGGCGATCCACCGCTACCGCCTGGACGCCGAGGTCAGCGAGGTCTTCGCCAACGGTGTCGGCAGCGCCGAGAGCAACACCGGCGGCGACGGCTGACGGCCGTCCGACCGTGACCCCGTGATTGCGGAGGTGTAGGCCGCAATCACCCGGTTCCCGGCATGACGAATGGGGCCCCGAGATTCGCTCGGGGCCCCATTCGCGTTCCGGTCGGCCCTCGCGTTCCGGTCGGCTTCCCGGTCCGGGGTCAGGACGCCGGGGGCTTGAAGACGCCGAAGCGGTTGCCGGCGGGGTCGTCCAGGTAGGCGAACTTGAGGCCGTCGCCCGTCGTCACGGTGGGCAGGGCGACCTTGCCGCCGCGCTTCTCCGTCTCGGCGCACACCGCGTCGACGTCCCCGACCAGAACCATGAACATCGCATGGTTGCCGGACGCGTCGGGCTCGTGCGAGACACCGCCCGCGGGGACGTCGGAACCCGGGTAGCTGACGAGGTCGTAGCCGTCGCCGTCCGGGTCGAACCGCCAGCCGAAGAGATCGCCGTAGAAGCGGCGGGCCTCCTCCGGCGCGTCGGTGCCGACCTGGAACCACGCGACGGTGTTGAACGCGGGGATTGTCATGGCCTCTCCTCTGCTTCTCAACTGGTAGGAGGGCCAGCATGGGAGGGGTCCGCGACAGCCCTGTGTCGGGATTTGCAAGGTTTCTCAGACGAATTCGAGCGGCCTGGCGACGTAGTCGGCCGGGGCGGCGGCCAGGTCGTCGAAGTCGCGTTCCGGGGCGGGTTCGTCCAGCAGCGCGGCGCGGCGGACGCGGTCGATGCGGAAGACGCGGGCCTCGCCGCGCAGGCGGCACCACCCGAGCAGGTACCAGCGGAGCGACAGGGCGGTGAACCCGACGGGTTCGACGTCGCGTTCGGTCTCGCTGCCACTCGCGTCGACGTAGCCGAGCCGCACGACGCGGCGCGCGGACATCGCCTCCTCCAGGACGGCGGGCACCGAGGCGGGCTCGGCCGCGTCGGGAGGCGTCAGGATGCGGACGCGTTCGGCCAGTTCGCGGGCCGAGTCGCCGTCGGCTCCCGACATCGCGGCGACGATCTTGTGGAGGGCGGTGCGGGCGGACCGGGAGTACGGCGCGCCGCCCGCCCGCGCGAGGGTGATGGCGACGGCGACGGCCTCGGCGGGGGTGAAGTTCAGCGGCGGCAGCGTGCGGCTCTTGTCGAGGGTGTAGCCGCCGCCCCGGCCGACGTCCGCGAAGATCGGCACGCCGCCCTGCTGGAGGGCGCCGATGTCGCGCTCGATCGTCCGGACGCTCACCTCGTACCGCGCGGCCAGCTCGCGCGCGCTGACGCGGCGCGGCGCGCAGGCCCGCAGTTCCTCCACCAGGGCGTACAGACGATCGGTGCGGTTCACCCGGTGACCGTATGCCGCACCTCCGACATTCCGCCGGTCAGAGGCCGCGGAGGAAGCCGAGCATGGCCTCGTTCACCTCGGCCGGGCGCTCCTGCTGCGTCCAGTGGCCGCAATCGGACAGCCAGACGGTGTCGCGGAGGTTCGGCACGAAGTCGGTCATGGAGTCGATCACCTGGCGGGAGCCGACCGAGACGATGTCGCGGTCGCCGGCGATGAACAGCGCGGGCGGGCCGATCGGGGCGCGGTGCCAGGCGGCGGTCAGCTCCCAGTTCCGGTCGAGGTTGCGGTACCAGTTGAGCGGGCCGGTGAAGCCGCTCTCGGCGTACTCCTCGACGTAGACGGCGATGTCCTCGTCGGTGATCCAGGCGGGCAGTTTCTCCGGCTCCGGGAAGTCGTCGAGGAACCCGCTCCCTTCGGCGGCGACCGGGCCCGGCGCGGCGCCGCCGCCGGACATCGCGCCCAGCACGCGGCGGAAGGTGTCTGCCCGGTCGCGGTCGAGCTCGGCCTCCGGGACGTCCCGCTCCTGGAAGCGGACCATGTAGAAGCCCTCGCCGAACAGGCGGCGCATGGACGCGACGGGCGGCTTGCTGCTGCGCGGGCGGTGCGGGACCGACATGGCGATGACCCCGCGCACCTTGTCCGGGCGCATCTGCGCGGTGGCCCAGGCGACCGGGGCGCCCCAGTCGTGCCCGGCGACGACGGCGCGGTCCGCGCCGAGGGCGTCGATGAGCCCGACGGCGTCCCCGACCAGGTGCAGGATCGAGTACCGGCCGACCTCCGCCGGGCCGCCCGTCCGGGCGTAGCCGCGCTGGTCGGGGGCGACGGCGTGGTAGCCCGCCTCGGCGAGCGCGGTGAGCTGGTGGCGCCAGGAGTACCAGCACTCCGGGAAACCGTGCAGGAGCAGGACCAGCGGCCCCTCGCCGGCCTCGGCGACGTGCATGCGCAGACCGCTGTCCGACTGGACGAAACGATGCGTGATCTCGGTCATCGGTACCGTTCCTCATCAGTGATCAGGAGTGAGTCTTGTACCCATATCCTGGTACTGCGCGCGTCCCGAACGGTGCTGGATGCGCTGGTTCCCCACGTTCTGGCTTCTCCGGCGGCTACGTGCATCGTGTGCACGCTCCGCGGCGGATGGCGGGGTTCCTCACGTCCTCGGGCACCGCAATCAGCCTGGACGGTCCGATGCCCACGACGATCACTCTGGTCGTCATGGGGCGGTGCCGTCCGTCGCCGGATCGGGTGTCCGAGGGCGCGTCTGCCGATCGCCACCGAGGCGGCGTCATGGCGGGTCATCTGACGTTTGCTGCTGGTGAGAGGCGTGCGCCAGTGCTGGTCCCCCCACCGCGAGGTATAGGCCGGATCGACCGCAACGATACTCAAGCCCACCTCGGCGGCCATCGACACCAGCCGCGCCTTGAGCCTTCCGGTCGGCATACCGGAGATGAGCTGCCGGAACCGTTTCCGGCGGCCGTGCTTCTCTCGGGTCTTCTCTCTGGCGAAGTCCAGGTCCTCGATCGCGATAGCGGCCACGCCGCACCTCCGGGCCCAGTGCAGTAGCCCGGTGATGGCGTGCCGGACCTGCGCGTCCCGGTGCCCGGCGCTCCCGGACAAGTCGTACCCGAACCGCATGGGGTCACCGATAGGGTTGCCGTGGACGTCGAGGCGGTAGGCGGCGAAGTGGTCGGCGTTGGTGTCGACGCCGATCATGCCGTGGGCGCGGGCGGTCTCCAGCGGGACCGCAGGGATGGCGGGGCGTTGCCAGGACGCAGTGAGGTACCAGCGGCCCCGGCCGATGTCGAGGTGGATGCGGTAGGCCACCGCCCGGTCGACCTCGAGCCGGTCGGCCCACTCGGTGCCCCGGTGCGCGAACGCGACGCGACAGGTCAGGACGTAGCGGCCGTGCGGCGCGTTGGCCAGATGCGCCAGCGGCGCGGGCAACTTGATCGACACTTCACCTTCGGGGGTGACGCGGATGGTCTCGTTGCCGTACCGCTTACCGCTCTCCCCGTCGGCCTGGCAGAACCACCGCCCCGCCTCCCACCGGGCCCGCCACTGCTCCTCGGACAGCCCGGCGGCCTCCAGGTGATGGCGGTTGTTCAGCAGGCGCCTGCCGCCGCGCACCACCCGCACCCGCCCTGCGTCCCAATCGGCCTGCACACGAGCGAGGCGATCCTTGAGGACGTGCAGGCGACGGGACTTGGCGAACCACTCCCGCCTCGACCGATACCCACCCGCCGCCCGCCGGGTCCCCTTCTGACCGACCAG